>NZ_JACFYV010000061.1:0-33682 GCF_016759955.1 Burkholderia sp. KCJ3K979 | reverse complement strand
CCGCCGCCCACCCGCCGCTTCCGGCCGCCCTCCGCGCGCGCCGCCGCTGCCGCGCATGCTGAAGCGCTTCGGCAACCCGGACGTCGCGAAGGCCGTCGCGAACCTCGTCTGGCTGGGGCTCGAACGGCTTACGCAAATCGGCGTCGCGATCGCGATCAGCGGCCTGCTGGCCCGTTATTTCGGGCCAGATGTGTTCGGCAAATGGCAGTATGCGAATACGCTTCTCCTGGTACTGGCGCCGCTCACCTGGGTGTGCGGCGCGGAAATCCTCGTCCCGACCATCGTCCAACGCCCGCCCGCGCAGCTCGGCGCGGTGCTCGGCAGCGCGTTCGTGCTGCGCATCGCCGTATCGGTCGCCGCGCTCGCCGCGACATGGATCGCGATCGCCGCGGGCGCCTTCGACCCGCTGGTCGGCGCGATGCTCGCCGGCCTGGCCGTCACGATGGTGTTCCGCGAGCCGTTCGTCGGCGTGATCAACGCGTGGCTGCAGAGCATGACCTACAGCAAGCCGCAGCTCGTCACCAGCATGCTCACCGCGCTCGCCAAGGCGCTGCTCGTCTGGCTCCTGGTGCGCGCGGCCGCCGGCCCCGCCCGCTTCGCGTGGCTGTGGGCGCTGGAAGCCGCCGCGATCGGCCTCGCGCTGCTGCTGTACTACCGCCATCGTAACGGCGGCGCGCTCGGCTGGACGTTCGACAAGCCGCTGTTCCGGCACTTTGCCACGGCCGGCACCGTGTTCTGGCTCGGCCTCATCTGCATGTACCTGTTCCTGAAGCTCGACCGCCTGATGCTCGAGCGTCACGTTTCGTTCGCCGATCTCGGCCGCTACTCGGCCGCGCAGCAACTCAACGAGAACTGGATCACGCTCGCGCTGATGCTCGCGCAGACCATCGCGCCCGCGTTCGTCTACCGCGTGCAGGACGTCGCGCGGCTGCGCTGCAACATCGTCCGGCTGATCGCGATGACGGCCGGCCTGATGACGGCCGGCGCGCTCGTGCTCGACGCCGCCGCCCCGCTGATCGTCGGCAAGGTGTTCGGCCGCGGCTACGAGGCGTCCGTCGACATCTTCCGCTGGGCCGTCTGGCTGTCCGTGCCGGCCGGCATCGAGGCGATAGGCAATCTTATCGTTCTCAAATATCAAGCAAAATTCGTGTTGCTGACGAAATGGCTGCTCGCGCTGGCCATCGCCGCACTCGTCAACCTGTTCGCGATCCCGCGGCTCGGCCTGTACGGCGCGCTCGTCGGGCTGGCGGCCGGCTACCTCGCCGCCGCCGCCGTCAACTTTTATTACATCCGTTTCAAGCTGCGAACATGACGTCCCCTGATTGCCCGCCCCCGCTCGACGACGTGGCCGTGCTGATGCCGGCCTACAACGGGCACGACGACGTCGTCCGGACCCTCGCGTCGTTTCGCGAGGACGCGCCCGTGCACGTGCTGATCGTCGACGACGGCAGCACGCCGCCGATCGTCGCGCCCGACCTGCCGGGCCTCGCGATCGACGTGCTGCGCATGCCCCAGAACGGCGGCATCGAACGTGCGCTGGCGGCCGGCATCGACGCGCTCGCGGCTCGCAGCTTCCGCTACGCGGCCCGCATCGATGCTGGCGATCTCGCCGCGCCGCAGCGCTTGGCGAAAGAACGCGCCTATCTCGATGCCCATCCGCGCGTCGCCTGCGTCGGCATGTGGACCCAGGTCGTCTCGCGCGCCGGCGAGCCGCGTTTCATGCTGATGCCGCCCGCCGATCCGCGCACGCTGCGCCGCACGCGCTTCCTGCGCTCGCCGCTCGTGCATCCGTCTGTGATGTTGCGCATCGACGCCGTGCGCGAAGTCGGCAACTATCGGGCGAAGTACCGCGCGGCCGAGGATCTCGATCTTTTTTTACGGTTAATGCAACGCTACGATTGCGCGAACCTGCCGGAACTCGGCCTGTATTACGAGCTTAACGAGGGCGGGATCAGCGCGACCAAGCGCCGGCGCCAGCTGGTGTCGACGCTCACGCTGCTGCTGCGCCACTTCAACGTGCTGAACCCGTACGACTGGGCCGGCCTCGCCAAGAACCTGCTGCATTTCGTGACGCCGTACCGTACGCTGCAGCGCATCAAGCAGACGCTGTTCGCCGCGCGACCGTCCGCGTGACGCGCACCCGGCCCCGTTCGCCCATTTCGACGCTTTATTTTTTCTTTTTTTCATGGCCGCCACCTCCCCGCTGCGCATCGCGCTCGTCTGCAACACGGCCTGGGCGATCCATACGTATCGCCACGGGCTGATCCGTGCGCTCGTCGCGCGCGGCGCCGAGGTCATCGTGATCGCGCCGCACGACCGCACGGTGCCGTTGCTCGAGCAGATGGGCTGCCGCTACGTGGCGCTCGCCATCGCGTCGAAAGGCACGAGCCCGCGCGAGGATCTCGGCACGCTCGCCGCGCTGGTGCGTCACTACCGCGCGCTGCGGCCCGATCTCGTGTTCCATTACACGATCAAGCCGAACATCTACGGCTCGGTGGCCGCGTGGCTCGCGCGCGTGCCGTCGATCGCCGTGACGACGGGCCTCGGCTACGTGTTCATCCAGAAAAGCCGCGCGGCGAGCGTCGCGAAGCGACTGTACCGGTTCGCGTTCCGCTTCCCGCGTGAGGTGTGGTTCCTGAACCGCGACGATCTCGCGACCTTCACCGACGAGCGCTTGCTCGCGCATCCCGACCGTGCGCGGCTGCTGCACGGCGAAGGCGTCGATCTCGAACAGTTCTCGCCCGTGCCGCTGCCGGGCGGCGACGCCCCCGTCTTCATCCTGATCGGCCGGCTGCTGTGGGACAAGGGCGTGCGCGAATACGTGGAGGCCGCGCGTCTCGTGCGCGAGCGCTTCCCGAATGCGCGCTTCCAGCTGCTCGGGCCGCTCGGCGTCGACAATCCGAGCGCGATCGGTCGCGCGGACGTCGACGCGTGGGTCGGCGAAGGCATCGTCGAGTATCTCGGCGAAGCGCACGACGTGCGACCGCACATCGCGGCGGCCGACTGCGTCGTGCTGCCGTCGTACCGCGAAGGCGTGCCGCGCACGCTGATGGAAGCTTCGGCGATGGGCCGCCCGATCGTCGCGACCGACGTGCCGGGCTGCCGCGACGTCGTCGCCGACGGCGAAACGGGTTACCTGTGCCGCGTGCGCGACAGCGCGAGCCTTGCCGAACAATTGAATCGCATGATCGCGCTCGGGCCGCAAGGCCGGGCGACGATGGGCGCACGCGGCCGGCACAAGGTCGCGGCGGAATTCGACGAACAGCAGGTCGTCGAACGCTACAGGGAGACCATCCATTCGTTGACAGGATTCACACTCTGAAGGAGCGCATCAGCAATGACCGCTAAAGGCACCATCCTCGTTACCGGCGGCGCGGGCTATATCGGCTCGCACACGGCCGTCGAGCTGCTCGACAACGGCTACGACGTCGTGATCGTCGACAACCTCGTCAACAGCAAGGCCGAATCGGTGCGCCGGATCGAGCAGATCACGGGCAAGACGCCCGCGTTCCACCAGGTCGACGTGTGCGACGAAGCCGCGCTCGCGAAGGTATTCGACGCGCATCCGATCACCGGCACGATTCACTTCGCGGCGCTCAAGGCCGTCGGCGAATCGGTCGCGAAGCCGCTCGAGTACTACCAGAACAACATCGGCGGGCTGCTCGCCGTGCTGAAGGTCATGCGCGAGCGCAACGTCAGGCAGTTCGTGTTCAGCTCGTCCGCGACCGTGTACGGCGTGCCCGAGCGCTCGCCGATCGACGAATCGTTCCCGCTGTCCGCGACGAACCCGTACGGCCAGTCGAAGCTGATCGCCGAGCAGATCCTGCGCGATCTCGAAGTCTCGGACCCGTCGTGGCGGATCGCGACGCTGCGCTACTTCAACCCGGTCGGCGCGCACGCGAGCGGGCTGATCGGCGAGGACCCGGCCGGCATCCCGAACAACCTGATGCCGTACGTCGCGCAGGTCGCGGTCGGCAAGCTCGAAAAGCTGCGCGTGTTCGGCTCCGACTACCCGACGCCGGACGGCACCGGCGTGCGCGACTACATCCACGTCGTCGATCTCGCGAAGGGGCACATCGCCGCGCTCGACGCGCTCGCGAAGCGCGACGCGAGCTTCGTCGTGAACCTCGGCACCGGCCAGGGCTACAGCGTGCTGGAAGTCGTGCGCGCGTTCGAGAAGGCGTCGGGCCGCCCGGTGCCGTACGAACTCGTCGCGCGCCGCCCGGGCGACATCGCCGAGTGCTATGCGAACCCGCAGGCCGCGGCCGACATCATCGGCTGGCGTGCGACGCTCGGTATCGAAGAGATGTGTGCCGACCACTGGCGATGGCAGGAGGGGAACCCGCGCGGTTTTGTATAATCCGCTGTCCATTTTCCGAGCGATCCCATGCTCAGCTTCGCGTCCGGCTTCATCGTCTCCTTGCTCGTCACGCTGTTCATCGTGCGCTACGCGCACCTTCACGAGAAATTCTCGATCGACAGCGACCTGGCCGGCGTGCAGAAATTCCATGTGCGGCCGGTGCCGCGGGTGGGCGGCATCGGGATCCTCGCCGGAGTCGTCGTTGCCGCGCTGGTGCTGTTCCGGCGCTATCCGACGATCTCCGGCAGCATTCTCGGGATCGTTGCCTGCGGGCTGCCGGCGTTCCTGTCCGGCCTCGTCGAGGACCTGACCAAGCGCGTGTCGCCGCGTGCGCGGCTGCTGTGCACGATGGGCGCGGCCGCGCTCGCATTCTGGCTGATGAACATCGCGGTCACGCGCATCAGCGTGCCACCGCTCGACTTCCTGCTCGGCTACGTGGCCATCTCGGCATTCATCACGGTGCTCGCGGTCGCGGCGCTCGCGAATGCGATCAACATCATCGACGGGTTCAACGGGCTCGCGTCGATGGTCAGCTTCATGATGTTCGCGTCGCTCGCGTATGTCGCGTTCCACGTCAACGACCCGGTCGTGATGTCCGCGTCGATCATCATGATGGGCGCGGTGCTCGGCTTCTTCCTGTGGAATTTCCCCGCCGGGCTGATCTTCCTCGGCGACGGCGGCGCGTATTTCATCGGCTTCATGCTCGCGGAACTCGCGATCATGCTCGTGATGCGCAACCGCGAGGTGTCCGCGTGGTACCCGGTGCTACTGTTCATGTATCCGATCTTCGAGACCTGCTTCTCGATCTACCGGAAGAAGTTCATCCGCGGGATATCGCCGGGGATTCCGGACGGCGTGCACCTGCACATGCTCGTGTACAAGCGGCTGATGAGATGGGCCGTCGGGACGAAGCATGCGCACGATCTGACGCGGCGGAATTCGCTGACGTCGCCGTATTTGTGGCTGCTATGCCTCGTCGCGGTGATACCGGCGACGCTGTTCTGGCGGCATACGGTGCACCTGTTCGCGTTCGTCGTGCTGTTCGCGCTGACCTATGTGTGGCTTTATCTCAGCATCGTGCGGTTCAAGGCGCCGCGATGGATGGTGGTGAGGAAGCATCGGCCCGGCCGCTGAATCGCGTAACCGTTTCTGGACGAAAAAAAGCGCCCTGCCGGGCGCTTTTTCTCTTCTTGCCGTTCAGTTCACGGCCGGGGACCGCATCACCCGTTCGATACGACGCGCACCGACGGCACGCTCTGCAACACGGGGGCAACGGCCGTCTGGTATTCCGGCACCCAGCGCCGCAGATCGCGCCGCACCTCGTCGTCGGACAGCACGCGATGCTGCATCAGCCACGGCAGCAATTCGTCGAGGAAATTGTCCGGCACTTCGCGCGCACGTGCGATCCGCAGCTTCGGGTGCGGCGTACGCGTCGTCGCCTCGTCGTCAGCGAGCAACTCCTCGTAGAGCTTCTCGCCCGGCCGCAGCCCGGTGAACTCGATGCGAATCTGTTCTTCCGAGAAGCCGTACAGGCGGATCAGGTCGCACGCGAGATCGACGATCTTCACCGGCTCGCCCATGTCGAGAATGAAGATCTCGCCGCCATGCCCCATGCTCGACGCCTGCAGCACGAGCTGCGACGCCTCCGGAATCGTCATGAAGAAACGCGTGATCTCCGGGTGCGTGACCGTCACCGGGCCGCCCTTCGCGATCTGCTGCTGAAACTTCGGAATCACGCTGCCCGCGCTGCCGAGCACGTTGCCGAAGCGCACCGTCTCGAACTGCGTACGCCCGCTCGACTGCTGCAACGCCTGGCAGGCCATTTCCGCGAGACGCTTGCTCGCGCCCATCACGTTGGTCGGATTGACCGCCTTGTCGGTCGAGATCAACACGAAGTGACGCACGTCGTGGCGGATCGCCGCCCGCGCCACGCGATAGGTGCCGAGCACGTTGTTGCGCAGCGCCTGCCATGCGTTGTGCTCTTCCATCAACGGCACGTGCTTGTAGGCGGCCGCATGGAACACGATGTGCGGCGCGTGACGCGACATCACCTGGTCGAGCAGCAGCGAATCCTTCGCATCGCCGATGATCGGCACCACGGGCAGATCCGGAAAACGCTCACGCAATTCCTCGGTCAGCCGGTACATCGCGTATTCCGAGAGATCGAATGCAACGAGCTGCGCAGGGGCGAAGCGCAGGATCTGCCGGCACAACTCGGAGCCGATCGAGCCGCCCGCGCCGGTCACCATCACGACGCGGCCGCGCAGCAGCGCTTCGACGTGCGGCGTATCGATCGTCACCGCGTCGCGGCCGAGCAGATCCTCGAGATCGATGTTCCGTACCTGCGACAGGAAGCCCTGCCCCGGCATCAGCGCGGTCAGCGAAGGCAGCACCATCGCCTTCACGCCGGCACGCACACACAGGGTCGCGACGCGACGCTGGGTTTCGACCGATGCCGACGGAATCGCGATGATCGCGTATTCGACCTTCATCGCATCGGTCCAGTGCTTGAGGTCGTTGAACGAGCCGAGCACCTTGTAGCCGTAGATTTCTCGGCCCTGCTTCGTGACGTCGTCGTCGAGCAGGCCGACCAAGCGCCATTCACCGGAGCGCGACAGTTCGCGCGCGAGGCTCGCGCCGGCCGTGCCGGCACCCAGCACCAGCACCGGCTTGCCCTTGCCCACCAGCCCACCGTACAGGTAGTACTCCTTCGTCGCGCGATACAGCGCGCGGGCGCCGCCCATTGCCAGGAACAGCATCAACGGCGACACCAGCAGCACCGAGCGCGGAATGATCGGCTGCGGCTGGAACATCACCGCGCCGATCATCACGATCACGCCGCCGCCGGCCACCGCCTTCGCGATGCGCATCAGATCGGGCAGGCTGGCGAACACCCACAGCCCGCGATACAGGCCGAAGCCGCGGAACATCAGCGCATAGACGGGCAGTGCCCACGTCAGCGCCATCAGCGCGCCGCTCAGGAAATCATGCGGAACGCTGCCGTTGAAACGAACGAGATAAGCGAACAACCATGCGGCGACAACCGCCGTCAGGTCGAACAGGAAAGCACTCAGGGACAGCCAAGATGCTCTGGATCGCAACATCGGCGGGAAACCTCAAGAATTGTTTTCGGCGGCCGCTTGAAACCGGCGCCAACGCAGGTCGATCAACCATCCGAACCATGCCAGGACGCCATACCACGCAAGAAACGACAGCCATTGCTGCAGTTCGGGGCGGCCCTTTGCCCACGTGGCCAGAATTATGCCTGCGAGCATGATGAGGTACCAATAAAGGGCGGTCCGGCCGTGACTGACGCCCGACCGGACCATCTTTTGATAATAATGCTCGCGGTGCGCCTGCCAGAACTTTTCTCCGCGTAACAGACGTCTCAAAAGTGTTACAGATGCGTCTGCAATAAAGGGCGCGAATACCATGGCGGGGAACCAGATCGGCCAGACATCGGTACGCCAGCCCCAATAGCCCAGTGCGCCAGCCAGGAAGCCGAGCGGAATCGAGCCGGCGTCGCCGAGAAACAGTCTCGCCGGATGGAAATTGAGCAGAAGAAAGCCGAGCGCCGCGCCGGCCACTGCCGCGCCCGCCACGGCGAGATCGGGCGACGTATGCGGGCCGCCGAGCGCCGCGACCGCGTATCCGCCGAAGCCAAACAGTGCCATGCCGCCCGCGAGACCGTCGGCGCCGTCCATGAAGTTGTACAGGTTCGTCAGCCAGACCATCGCGAAACCCACGCCGGCGAGCAGCCACCACGGTGCGTCGGCCGGGAAGACGACGATCAGCGCGACGACTGCCGCGAGGTGCGCGGAGAATCGCACGCGGGCCGGCAGCCCGCGCCGGTCGTCGATCTGCGACATCGCGGCGAGTCCCGCGGCGGCGATCGCGATCAGCCAAAGCCGCGGCGCCAGCATCAGCAGCGCAACGACACAGACGGGCACGATGCCCCATCCGCCGACGCGCGGTGTCGGCAGCGTATGGAGCGAACGGTCGTTCGGAATGTCGGTGGCCAGGCGCCAGGCCCACCCGGTGGCGAGCAGTACGCGGAGAATCGTCGTCGAGGCGAATGCGGCGGCCAGGGCCACCGCGGCCGTGGTGAGCCAGGTGGGATTCGCGAGAAGCATGTGGCTTTTATTTTCGTGTATCGCGCGAACGATACCATGCGGCGGTCGCTTCGAGGCCCTGGCGGGTCGTATAGGGCGGCTGCCAGTCGAGCACACGCCTGATCCGACCGGTATCGAGTTGCAGACTGCCCGTCAGGCGGTCGATAGCCGCACTGCGACCGGTCAGCTTTCCGAGCACACGCAACAGCGCCGGCGGCACCGCGATCAGCCTCGCCGGCTTGCCGAGCGCGTCGCCGACGAGGCGCAGCAGGCCCGCGACCGTCGGGGCGTCGTCGTCGGCGACATGGAAGCATTCGCCGGCCGCTCGCGGGTCGATTGCGCAACGCAGCAGCGCGTCGGCGAGATTGTCGACGTAGACGATGCTGCGGCGCGCCGAAACCGCGCCGAGCGGCAACGGCATCCCGCGCGCGACCGCGTCCATCATTCGCAGGAAGTTGGCACGGACGGCAGGGCCATAGACGAGCGGCGGACGAACGACGACGACATCGAGCCCCGCCGACGCGCCGAACTGCGCGAGCTGCCGTTCCGCCCGCAACTTCGAACGGCCGTATGCATCCTGCGGGTGGGGTTCGAACGTTTCCGACAGCGGTACTCCGCCGTCGCCCTCTCCGACCGCCTTGATGCTGCTCGCGAACACGATGCGGCGCACGCCGTGATGGCGCGCGGCATCGGCGAGACGCAGCGTGCCGGCGACGTTGGTGGCATCGAACGCGGCGTCGGGATCGGGGGACTCGTCGCGCATCACGTGCACGCGCGCGGCGAGATGGATCACGCAATCGGCGGTCAGGTCGGTTGGCCACGCTTCATCCAGACCCGCGAAATCGGCGGTGTCGTGCACCCATTCGCGCACGCCCTCGATGCAACCGCCCGGACGCCGCACCAACGCGGTAACCGTATGTCCGGCATCCAGCGCACGACGACAGACCGCGCGGCCGACGAAGCCGTTCGCGCCGGTGACGACGAGGTGACTCACCAGAGCCTCCAGCCAAAGCGGTTGTAGAACTTGAAGGCCGACGCGGCGAACATGCGGATGTGCGCGAAGCCCTTGCGCGACGCCCCACCACCGTGATGGATGACGCGCACCGACGGAACATACGCGACGCGGGCGATCTCGTGCGTGCGCAGGCTCAGGTCGTAGTCCTCGAAGTACAGGAAATAGCGTGGATCGAAGCCGCCGAGTTTCTTCAGGACTTCGGTGCGGAACAACATGAAGCAGCCGCTGACGATGGGGGGATCCCAGACGACCTCGCGGTCGTTGATGACGTCGCGCATTTCGTAGCGGGCGAGGCGCTTCGCAAAAGCTGCCCGAAACCGCGCCGGCAGGAAGCCGCGCACGAGCAGATCGAGCACCGCCGGGTAACGGCGGCAGAGATACTGCTGCCCGCCTGTGTCGTCGCCGATCCATGGTGTGAGCGCGCCGACGTCGGGACGCGAACCGAGAAACGCACGGGCGGCAACGAGCGCGTCTGCGTCGAGATCGATGTCAGGATTCAAGATCAGGTGAAACGGGCGTGTCGACGATTCGATCGCGAGATTGTGCCCCCGTCCGTAGCCAACGTTGCCGTGGCCCGACAGAATCCGGGTGGTAATACCTTTCGTATCGAGATCATCGATCAATGCAGACACGTCTCCCAGCCCACCGTTATCGACCAGAAACAGATCGACCGGGCATTCGAGCGAAGCCGTACGCAGGCGGTCACGCGCCGCGACCAGACTGGCCAGCGTCTGCTCAAATTGAACGGTATCGGGGTGATAAACGACGATGGAGATTGACAAACCATCGACATCGCTGGGGGGCACGCTTATTACATTCATCCGTGGTTCGACTGCGCGCCTACATGACGAAGCGCTGGTTGGACAACTGCCGATGCATGAAATCACGCACTCATACGGTTACTGAATCGTACAAGCCCGCTTTTCGTTTGAAATGCGGGGTCGACCCGATATTTTAACGCCTGCGTGCCCGGCAGCAATCATTAAATCAGTCCCCATTTTAAGCGCCGCTTCGACTACGACAAGCCGGCACCTCGACCGCATACTATGCCCTCTCCGTACACTAAGCTAGGCAGTTTTGACCAGCCGGAACGATTCGGCCTTCGACGAGTCAATGCTGCTCGCAGGTAACACATGGTAACGGCTTGCCCTGAAATTACCGTACTCAAGTCGTACCTGCATTCCGTGTCTGCTTAGAATGTACCCACGGCTCAACATGCCAGCCATTGGATACCGTGCAACTGTGCCTGGAATGCCCGCGCGGAGCTCATCAGAGCCGCCTGAGCACAGCCTTGCCGACATCGAACCACGGCACCAGTTACGGAAGCGACAACGCAACGCCCCCCTCAATAGATAGGTCCGTTTCACTCTATGCTCAACTCCTCGTCCGTGACTCCGACCTTGATCGTGGTCTTGGGCATGCACCGTAGCGGAACAAGCGTTCTCACGCGCGCGATGGAAACGCTCGGCGCCAATCTCGGCTCGAGACTCATGCCTGCGGCAGCGGGAAACAACGACAAGGGATTTTTCGAAGATATCGACGTCAACCAGATCAACATCGATGTCATGCACGCCGCCGGCTTCGACTGGGACACCATGGCACCGATCGACTCGAACGCGATCGATATGCACCGACTCGACGAGCTCCGTGTCAAAGCCGCGGCCATGATTCGCGCAAAATGCGGTGGCAAGACTTTTGCGCTCAAGGATCCGCGCATTGCCCGCCTGTCTTGGTTCTGGCAACCCGTCCTCGCTGGCTTGCAAATCCGCGTCGTATACGTCATTGCCATTCGCAATCCAATCAGCGTTGCACGCTCGCTCCTGGAGCGCGACCAATTTGCCGAAGAAAAATCGCACATCCTTTGGCTCGCTCACACTCTTTCCGCACTCGAGATGAGCTTCGGCAGCACGCGGACACTCATGAGTTATGATGCGCTGCTGGATGCACCCCAAGCGGAATTGACGAGAATCTCATCCGAACTGGGATTGCAGCTAATCGAGTCCGAGGCTGCAACATTCGCCCGTGAATTCATCGACGGCGACCTCAGGCACACCAGATTTGCTGCGGAAGACCTCAATCTGCTTCACTCCGCGCCTCGCCAGGTCAAGGCGCTTTTCGCCGCACTCGATGAATCGGTACGATGCAGACTTCCGGCCGACAACACGTTGCTGTCCTCTGCCGCCAGAGACGCGCGCACTTATCTTGACGACATCTCGCCACTTTTAAGATATGAATGGCAGCTCGATCGGCAGTTCCACCAGGCACAAGCGTCCGAGAAAGCAAGCGACGCTGCACTTCACGATCACCAGCGCGCAACCGACACATTGCATGCAACAATTGCTTCGCTTAACGAAACAATTCACGCATTGGAGCAGCAGCAGCAAGCATGGTCCCAAGCACTGCAAAGCGCCCACAGCGAGCGTGACGATGCGTTTAACAGACAGGAAGAACTCGCGGCGCAACTGCGCTTGACCCATGCGGCGCTCGCCGACACGGAATCGAAAATGACGACCGCCAGCGCAGAACTCGATGATTTACGTAGATCACAGATCGAAATCTTGACGTCGAAAAGCTGGCGGATAACATCACCACTGCGTGCGGTCAAACGCTTGCTGAAGAGAGCCTGACCGGGCAAAGATACAACTCGCCTGACACGTCAGGCCTCGCATTCCTTTCTAGTGAATGCGGGCCGCCATATCTCCGCCCATGCCCGTTGCGCCGATAGTGCAACATTGCACGCATCCTCTGACCGGAAAGCCCCGCGAAACAAGCAGCCATCACGCATGGCACTACGCCGCCATATCCTCGCTCAGATCCTTCTGCTCGACCCACGGCTTGCGCACGCGCGGCGGGAAATTGGGACGAAAATCGCCACCGCTTATGGTCAGATTCGGGTTATAGAACGGATCGTTCCTGATGACATCCGCCCAGATTCTGCGAAAATTGTCGCATTCCTCAAGGAACTGCCGACGGCGATCTTCGTTTGTCGGCAGTCCGAGGCTCGCCGATTCGTGATGGAAAAGCAATGCACGCGGCGTCCATACATTCGCGTAACCCGCCTGTCCCAGACGCATGCCAAGATCCACGTCATTGAACGCCACCGCGAAATTGACCTCGTCAAAACCCGAGACTTCGAGAAAGACTTCGCGACGCATCACCACGCACGCGGCCGTTACTGCCGAGTACCGCTGAGTGCACGCTGCACGACCGAAATAGCCGAACGTTTCGCCTGGCTCTCCGACATGCGGATGCCCCGCAAGGCCGCCGATACCCACGACCACGCCACTGTGTTGGATCGTCCCGTTCGGATAAAGCAGCTTGGCACCAACGGAGCCGACTTCGGGGCGCAACGCGTGCCCGACCATTTCCCGCAACCAGTTCGGTTCGATCACTTCAATGTCGTTGTTCACGAAGGCGACCAACGGCGCATCCGTCTGGGTCACGGCCCAATTATTCAGCGCGGCAAAACTGTACGGCTTGTCGTAGTCGAGCAAACGCACCTTCGGCGATTGCTGCACCTGCGCGAAATACTCCATCGTGCTCGCTTCGACGCTGCGATTGTTCACGATGACGATTTCATAGTTCTCGTAGGTCGTTTTTTCGAGAATCGAGTCGACGGCAACACGCAGCAGTTCTACCTTGTCCTTCGTCGGAATGATGATCGCGACCTTCGGCTCAGGTGCAGGAACCGGCCACGTAACCTGGTAGTAGCCGAGATGCGGCTGACGTTTCACCGTCGCACTCCGGCCGGTTCGCTCAAGATGCTCGCGAATCGCACGCTCCGCGGCCTCATACGGATACAGCTTCTCGGTCGTGGCAAGCGCGACAGAACCACTGATTGCCCGCCAGTGGTAAAGAATGAACGGAATATGCCTGATGCGCTCCGGCGTCGTTTGCTCGCTGAAGCGAAGTGTCACGTCGTAATCCTGGCTACCGTTGAACGCACTCCGGAAACCGCCGATCTCCCGCAGTATCGACGTGCGGTATACCGCCAGATGCACCACCGCGTTCTGCGACAGCATCAGATCGTAGTTCCAGTCCGACTTGAACCACGGCTCGTAGCGCTTGCCCTGCTCGTCGATCTTGTCTTCATCCGAGTAGAGCATGTCGAGATCGGGCTGCTTGTTCAGTTCCACCACGACCATATACAAGGCATGCGCGGCTAGCTCGTCATCATGATCGAGCAGCGCGCTGAACTCGCCTGTCGCAAGCGACAACGCCGAATTGGTGGCTTCGGCAATATGTCCGTTCGTCTCGCGCCGCATATATCGGATTCTTGAATCCTGCGCTGCATATCGTTCGCAAATCCGCTGCACGTGCGGTTGCGGCGACGCATCGTCGACGAGGCACAGCTCCCAGTGATCGTAGAGTTGCTCGCGGACCGACTCGATACATCGGATCAGGAACGGTTCGGGCGTGTTGTAGAGCGGAACCAGTACGGAAATGAGCGGACGATACGCCAGGTGCTGGATATGAGCAGCGATCCCGGATACGTCATTCTGCGACAACGTATCGTAGCGTGCCACCCAATCACCATACTCGTTGCCTGACTGGCCCGCCAAGGTATCGATCGTGCGATCCCTGAGGGCATGCCGCAGCGCGCCAACGACGCCACGCGCCTTGACTAGCCGCATGGCTTGCACGGCATACGGGAAAACCAACGCGGGCTTATCGCGCAGCACACGGATCACCGGCTTCATGCGACGCCACGCCAGCGAAAGCCTTGACATGGGTTGAATCGAGAGCCGCTTGATCCTGAAACGTCCGGGGCAACTCATCGGATCCAGGCGAATCGCCTGTACATTCGCCGGGAATACGACCATCGCACCCTGAGACGACAACGACGCTGCGGGCAGCGCCTGCGCAAGCTCCTGTGAAAAACCGGCTCCGGCATTGAAATAGAACGTCGGCGCAAGAACCCCGCTCTCGAGTTCGACCTCAAGCGTGACAAGGTTCCACCCTGCCGAGATTCGAGCATTACCGAAATCAAGCAGAAAATAAGGATCCGCCCCGGTGGCAACCCACCACGGCCCGTCAGGCGTCAAATCATTCGCGGGGTTGAGCGTCGGCTCGATCATATGAGTCATTTTTGAGTTGACGAGTTGCGGGACAGACTATCGCCGCCGGGAATTTGCACAAACAGGTCGCTTACCGTCTGATCGAATCGCAGCGTTGAACAATCGACTGCGACACGCTCAAGCGCGTTCGCCCGTACGGCGTTCCACAACACCTCGTCGCTATACAAGCGCACACATGCGTCGGCATATGCATCGGCATCATCCTCGGCTAGCAGGTGCACACCGGACTCCCACCCGAGTTGTTCGGCAATCAATCGGGTGGTCACCATTGGAACACCATACGATGCGGCACTATGCGCCTTTAGCGGGATGCCTGCGGCGATTCGAGTCGGGGCAATGACGACTCGTGCAGCGTCGTACCATGGCTCGAGTTCATCGACTCGGCCGACTAGGTGTACCGATCGATCCTTCAATGCGAAAACACTGGCTGCCCGGTTGTAGCCGACGACGTGGAGCTTAAGATCGGCACCAAGTTTCTCGAGAATCCTCGGCCAGATTTGCGTGACGAACCAGCGCAGCGAATCGGCATTGGGCGATTTGTCGTCGTGAATCCCACCGACGAACAGGAAATCGGAACGTTGCGCGAACGCACGCGGCGTCGGCGTCGGCTCGACCGCATGGCCGAGCACGTAGACGGGTCCCACGCCATGCGATTCGAATTGACGCTTCTCGGCTTCGGACACGGAAATGATCGCCTTGGCCGGACGGGTCAACGCAATTTCGTCTGCAATCATCTTGCGTGCTTCGTCTGACGACACGGTCTCGCCGGACAACTTTCGCTCCAGCAGTACTCGCGACGAGAACAACGATTCTGCGTCGTAAATGATAGCCGTGTCGCTCACCCACGGTGACTTGCCGCCGTTGGTTGCCCCGAGAAACGCTTCCATATTGTGCGGACGGCAAACCACGATTGCGTCGTAGTAGCCTGCCCGCTCCTTAAGAAATCGCGGAAGCTCGCGCGCGGAATGGTCACGCATTACCTCCACTGAAGCCGGAACCGTGCGTCGGATGGCTGGCCAGCTCTCGTCGTGGCGGAACATCGGGAAAAGCGTGATGTCTGCTCCCGCCTTTTCCAGCGCGCACAGAAGTTCCAGCGCGCGCGGGTACCCCGATCCCAGGCTTTCATGCGGGACACGGTCCTCGATAAAGAGAAGTTTCTTCCGGTTGCTGCGAGCTGCACGTGCCCACAGAATCTTGTCCGGTGCCGCCTCCTGCTGCCCCCGGAGCCAGCCCGCGTGCCGCTCGCGGAATATCGCGTGGTTTCGTTGTTGCAGTTGTAAAGCCTGGGCACTGGTCGATGCACTGCCGAATTCGTAATGCATGATCACGACGTCTGGATCGAACACGACGCGGTGCCCTGACTCCCACAATCGCAGGCAATAGTCTGTTTCCTCGTAGTAGGCAGGCGCATAGCGTTCGTCGAACGCATTCAGGCTTTCGAACAATTGGCGCGGGGTCAACAGGAACGCCCCGGAGCAATAGTCGACATCGCGGCGGAACATGTATTCCGCACCATCAGGTGCGGCACCTCGGCCATAGCCCGTGCATGCACCGTTTTGCCAGACTACGGATCCAGCCTCCTGAAGTAATCCGTCGGGCAGGATGATGCGTCCTCCGACAGCACCGATATCGCCTTCCGCCTCGCAAAGCGCAATCGCTGCCTCCAGCGAGCCCGCCATTAGAAGTGCATCGTTGTTGAGGAACAGCAAATACTTGCCGCGCGCCTCCTTCGCCGCCTGGTTCGTGCCTTTCAGGAAGTGCAAGTTCTCCTTGCTGCGGATGATTGTTGCACCTTCGATACGGTCGAGCAGTCGGGACGTTGCATCGGTCGATGCATTGTCAAGGATGATAACTTCCGCCTTGATCGCGCTATCGCTCAGCACTTCGGCAATCGATGCCAAACATGCATAGCTCAACTCGACGCTGTTATAGAAGATCAGCAAAATGCTGACGTCGGGCTCGGCATGCCGTTTGAATCGCAGCATTCCGCTCGAGGTCAGGAACGCGTCGAAACGAACCTTGAATCCGGCGCGCATCGCCGCTTTCGCATCGGTTCCCAGAGCGGCGTTGGAAGACCCCGGGGCCGTCGTCAACGATCCACCGGGACCGGACGCACCGGCGGCTGAAAGCGCCAGCGGCTTCACCGCTCCCGAGCCGCGAAGCCGCGTAATCACGGCACGCATCGGTGCCGTCACTCGCCAGGATGTGGAGTTCCGAAACGATTGAACGATCTGATCGCGTTCGCGAAGCTCGCTCTCCATCAATCTGTGCAGCTGTTCTTCATACTCGCTGCGTTGCTGGGAAAGTTTCACTTCCAGCCGCTCGACTTCGGAAGAGAGACGCGCGCACTCTGCCTTGCTTGCCGCGTGGATCGATTGCTCTTCCCGTGCCCGCGCCAGATCTGCCTCAAGCACAACGATGCGTTGACGGAGGGCCTCTTGAGCGGCAACTGCATCCTTGGCGCCTGATTCAAGCGTCTGTCGAACCGCCCGCTCCTGTGCCAGCTCCGACGCAAGTGCGCCGATACGCTCATCGAATCCGGCCTTGGCAGACTGCGCTTCATGCGAGAGCCGCACGATCTCGCCACTCAGGTTATTGGCATGCCTGTCGAGATCAACTGCCTGAACATGACGGCGAAATGCCTCGCCGCGCGCCGCGAACATTGCCCGAATCGTCGATGCAGCTGTCGGATCGTCACCGAGCGCCATCAGTTTGGCAATTAACGGTGCACTCTCGGCCCCAATACAAAGCACGCCAAGCCCCTCGGAGTTGTCGAACTCGAACGACGGGTACTTGGCCGACAGTTCCTGCCAAAGCTGCCAGACTCCGAACCCTCGCTCGCGCACGTTGATATCGTGAAACAGGACAACTGCTTGATCCGAGAGAGCGTCGAACCATGTATCGAAATCGTGCTTAACCGCCTCGTAGGTATGCAAGCCGTCGATATGGAGCAGATCGATCTCTCCTTGCGGACGAGTCGGAAAGTATGCCCTCGCCTCGTCGAACGTCATTCTGAGGAGCTTCGAGAACCCCGCGTAGTGAAGGTCGTTGAACCTGGAGATGCTCTCGAATACATCCTCGTCGTACTGGCCGGCATGCTCGTCTCCCTGCCACGTATCGACGGCAAAGCAGCGCGTCGATAACCCGTACTGAGATACTGCCTGACAGAACGCCGAATAGGAATTGCCGCTGTGAGTGCCCAACTCCACCAGCACCCGTGGCTGTACCGCTTTCACGAGCCAGAATGCGGTTGCGATGTGCCCCGCCCATGCACCCGGAGAAACAAGCCGGCGGGGCTCCCAGAACAGCTCCCCGTCGATGCCCAAGGCCTCGATAATTTCGGGAAGCAAATATTGACCAGTTGTATTTTCCACTTGATTCCTTCGTAGTCGGATGACTGTGCCCCCCCCCGCCAGCAATCGATCCTGTGTTCAGGCGAATCCGACGCAAACCGCTACAACGCATTTCTTATCCAGCTCCGTCAGGCCGCGCTAAGCAGCTCTCACGACGCAGCACGCGCGCTTATATCGGCTTGACGTCACGTCCGTAGTTGTCCTCAAAGCGCACGATGTCATCCTCGCTCAAATAGGCGCCCGATTGAACCTCGATCAGTTCAAGCGGGATCTTGCCCGGGTTCTCCAGCCGATGCTTCGCACCGAGCGGAATATAGGTCGACTGATTTTCCGTCAACAGCAACTCGCGCCCGTCGTTCATCACTCGCGCCGTGCCGCGTACGACAATCCAGTGCTCGGCGCGATGATGATGCATCTGCAGACTAAGGGACGATCCGGGGTTCACGATGATTCGTTTCACCTGGAATCGCTCGCCGTGATCGATGCTTTCGTAAGTACCCCATGGACGCACAACCTTGCGATGCGTCACGGATTCGTGCCGGCCCGACGCATTCAAGCGCTCGACAATCGTCTTCACGCGCTCGGTCTGGCTCCGATGAGCAACGAGTACCGCGTCCGCCGTTTCAACGACGATCGTGTCCTTCAGCCCGATGGCGGCAACCATCCGATGGTCCGCCCGGATATAGCTGCCCGTCACGTCTTCTGCCATCACATCGCCCGACAATGCATTGCCGTCGGTGTCTTTCTCGGTGATGTCGGCGAGCGCAGACCACGAGCCGATATCGCTCCAGCCCATGCCCGATGCAACAACCATCGCCGCGCGGCTCGTCTTTTCCATCACGGCATAATCGATGGAGATATCGGGACACGGGGCAAACGCTTGCGCGTCCAAACGTATGAAGTCCTCATCCCGCCGGGCCTGCGCAACCGCTTGCTCGATATTTTCCAGTACCGCCGGGGTATAGCGGGCCAGATCTTCCAGATAGGCCGACGCCTTGAGCATGAACATGCCGCTGTTCCAGTAATACCCGCCTTGGTCCAGGAAGCGCCCCGCCGTTTCGGCATCGGGCTTCTCCGTGAATCCGTCGACGCGGTACGCTCGACCGATTTCGTCCAGCGCAGCGCCACTGCGGATATAACCGTAGCCGGTATGAGGGCTAGTCGGCTCGATTCCGAAAGTCACGAGATACCCTCCTCGCGCGATATCGGCTGCCGACGATGCGAGCTCCGAAAACACGGCAGTGTCAAGAATGACGTGGTCCGACGGCAAGACCATCAGCAATGCATCCGGCGAGCGCTCGATAGCGATCAGCGCGGCGGCCGCAACCGCCGGCGCCGTATTGCGCTTCATCGGCTCCAGAACGATAGCCTGCGGTTTGACACCGATGCCCTGCAACTGGTCGGCGACCAGAAAGCGCTGATCCTGGTTTGCGACGACAATCGGCTCGGCCACGTCCGCCATGCCGGCCAGTCGGCGTACCGTTTGCTGGACGAGTGTGTGCTTCCCCGTCAGCCGCAAGTACTGCTTCGGATATCCGCCGCGCGACATGGGCCACAAGCGGGTGCCGCTCCCTCCGCACAAAACGACAGGATAGATGTTCACGTCAACTCCATTCTCTCCGGTGCTTCCTCAATGATCTGTTCGACAGTTCACTTCGTGCACCACTGCCATCAGTTTTCGCAAGACACCTAAGCAAGCGGTGCCACTCTGGGGGGCCACGCGAGACTGAAATCCTCACGATCGAGGGTAAGGTTCGGGCTGTAACACGGATCGTCCAGCAACATCTGGCCCCAACGCCCCATCATGTACGCGGTTTCACGCTGGAATCGCAGTTGGTTGGATGGATCGGTTTCCGGGCCGCGTGTCGCTGACTCGTGGTGATACAGCTCGGCAAATGGCGTCCATACGTTCCGGTAGCCCGCCTCGCGGACGCGCAAGCAGAAATCGACATCGTTGTAGGCCACGGCCAGATTTTTTTCGTCCAGCCCCTCGACTTCCCGGTAGATAGACGTGCGCACCAGCATGCATGCAGCCGTCACCGCAGAGAATGCGCTGACGAGACCGGCACGCCCGAAGTACCCACGCGTCGTCCGCGGAACGTGCTTATGCGCATTGCCAGCGACGCCCAGGATTCCCAACACAAGACCTGCATGCTGCACGGTGTCGTTCGGATACAGCAATTTTGCACCGACTGCCCCCACTCCGGGCTGCAGCGCCAGGCCGACCATGTCGGACAACCAGTCAGGAGAAATGACTTCGACGTCGTTGTTGAGCAAACAAACAAACTCGCCGTTGGCAGCCGCTACCGCAGCGTTGTTCAGCGCCGAGTAATTGAACGGTCGATCGTCCCTCAAGACCCGAATTCTAGGATCCTGAACGAGAGACTCCAAATAAAGCAGTGCTTCCGCGTCATCCGAGCCGTTGTCAACGATCAGGATCTCGTAATTTTCGTAAATCGTACGCGCGAGAATGCTACCGATGCATTGACGCATCAGGTGCACTGCATTCCGGGTCGGAATAATCAGCGTAATGAGCGGCAGTTGGGCCGGCAGTGCATGCCGAACGCGATAGCCATATCCGATGTATTCGGCATGCGCTGCAGCCTTCAGCCGACCGAAATGCTCGTTGATGGACTTTTCGCCAACCACCGCCGCATAGGGCTTGGCTTCAACGCCGCTTGACGTGCTGGTCGAATGAATACGCCAGTGATACAGCACACGAGGAATATGACGAATGGCGCTCGCGTCGACGCGCTCGATGCAACGCAGTGCGAGATCGTAGTCCTGCGACCCTTCATAGCCGATGCGAAACCCGCCGACCTCGTCCAGCAGTGCTTTCTCGTAGACCCCGAGGTGGCTGAACATATTGTGCGAATGGAACAGCTCGGGGTTCCACTGGCATTTGAAATACGGATCCCTGCGTTTGCCGCCCTCGTCGATCTTGTCCTCATCCGAATAAATCAGACGAATTGACGGATTTCGCTCGATCGTATCCGCCACGCAGTACAGCGCATGCTCCGGCAAAAGATCGTCGTGATCCAGCAAGGCAACCCACTCCCCAGTTACCAGACCGAGCGCGCTGTTCGACGCAGCGGAAATATGGCCGTTCGTTTCGCGGAATACCACCTTGATCCGCGAGTCCAATGCGGCATAACGCTCGAGTAGCGGACGAATCGCCGGGTTCGGCGAGCGATCGTCGGCGATGCACAGTTC
Source organism: Burkholderia sp. KCJ3K979 (assembly GCF_016759955.1). Classification (NCBI taxonomy): domain Bacteria; kingdom Pseudomonadati; phylum Pseudomonadota; class Betaproteobacteria; order Burkholderiales; family Burkholderiaceae; genus Burkholderia; species Burkholderia sp. KCJ3K979. The sequence continues at coordinate 12,551 of NZ_JACFYV010000061.1, read as the reverse complement.
CCAATGAGGATAGAGCTGGCTCCGCACCGATTCAATCGCTTCCGCCAGCCATTCCGGACGCGGATTGTAGACCGGCATCACGACCGAAATCAGCGGCGCTTTTGCAAGCTCGCTGATGCGACGCGCGATTGCCTCGCGCATTGCGTCGTCGATCCGATCGTGTCGACTTATCCAGTTCGCGTAATCCTCAGGATCGATCGCCCCAGGTGCTCCGGCCATCATCCACGTCAGCTTGCGTCTGACGCCGCCCCAACCTTCACGCCGATAGACGGCATAGCCCTGCCGCAACAGGGCGCCAAGATTCCTGCCTCCGGTGATCCGGCCTACGAGCGAACTGACTTTTGATAATGTCATCTGGATAACGGCGAGACTCAGGCTACTGCCGCCTCGTACTGCGACACGACCTCATCGGCCGGGCCGAATGCGCGAATCCTGCCTCGCTCCATCCACAGCGCCTTGTTGCAGACCTTGCGGATTTCGCTGTTGGAATGCATGGCCAGGACGACAATCTCGGCACGACTATGCAGATCTGCCAAGCGCGCCTCCGCCTTGTGCATGAACGATGCGTCGCCCACGCCCATCACTTCGTCGAGCAACAGGATTTCCGCATCGACTGCGGTGGACACGGCGAATGCAAGGCGAACCCGCATGCCGCTCGAATAGGTACGAATCGGCAAATCAAGATAGTCTCCGAGTTCACAGAACTCAGCGATATCCTGTTGTTTCTTGCGGATTTCGGCGTCGGACATCCCGAGTAGCAAACCCCTCAGACGAATATTCTGCATACCGGTGGAATTTTCATCCATGCCGAGGCTGATATCCAGCAACGGTACGGCCTTGCCGCTGCGCGACACGGTACCGGCTGTCGGCGGGTAAATGCCCGCCATCACACGCAACAACGTCGACTTTCCCGCGCCGTTGTGCCCGATCAGTCCAATGCGATCGCCACGCTCGAAGCGAACGTTGACGTCGTCAAGCGCGCGCACGACGATCACGCCATCACTGCCCTCGGCAATGCGATTGCGTCGTCCCATGCGCATGACCTGCTTCTTCAGCGAGCGTCCCTGCACGTCATAGATCGGCAAATCGAGCGTCACGTTCTTCAAATCGATATAGGCCACGGTGCTCCTCAAACCCAGTACGGGATACGTTTCACATAACGACCGGTCAGCCACAACGCGACAATCCAGCCTGCCGCGGCCATACCGGCCGTGACTCCCCATGTCAGCGCACTCGGCGCCTGCCCGATCAGCGGGCCACGTACGACATCGATCAGATAGGCAAGCGGATTCCACTCGACGATGAAGGTATAGCGGTTCAATGCGTTGGGACGAAAGATAATCGGCGTCACGTAGAACGCCACCTGCAGCAATGCCGAAATGATCTGGGGAAGATCGCGAAAGCGTGCGGACAGCAAACCCACCGTCATCGCAATCCAGAGAATGTTCAGGATGTACAGCAGCAGGCCGGGGATGAACAATGGCAGAGTTTCCCAGCTTTTCACGCCGAACACCGCGAGGAGCACGACGATGATCACGGCGTTGTGAGTCATCACAATCAGGTTTCGCCACACCACCTGCAGCATGTAGATCAGCTTTGGTGTTGCCATTTGCCTGATGTATGACGCGCTGTTGATATAGGCGACGCTACCGTCCTGAATCGTTTGCGAAAGCAGCCCCCACATCACAAGACTCGCTGCCAGGAACGGCAGATACGCGTGCATGTCTTGACCGAAAAGCGTACCGTAGACGACGCCCAACGACCCGATCATGACGCCCATGCTGATCGTCAGCCAGAACGGGCCGACCCGCGAGCGCGCATAGCGCTGCCGGATTTCCAGCCAGCCTAGCAGCGTCCATAACCGCCAGGACACGATGCTTTGTTTAAGGTCTGCAATTGCGACAGTGAGCATGCGATTCTTCAACAATAAGTAGTTAGACGACAAATCCTGGAACCTGCCGTAATCGATGGATTACAGCTCCCCCGAGCGCCCGGACAGTCCGTGCCAGATTCCAAGAAGCGAAAGTCGCAGGTGCGCCATTCGAGGCTGCATGAACAACGCGTAGATCGCAAGCCGGACCGGCATCTTGACCAGTTCGGTCGACTTCCAGCTCCAGGGTACGTAGGAACGCCGGATCAGCGCGATCGCGTTGCGGAACAGATAGTAGTGCCGAACCGCGCTGTGCCCCGGGTAGCTCCGCCCGAACACCTTCACCGGCTCGCCACCCAGTTCATGCTTCAACCGCAATGCCGGCGCGCCGAGCACCGAATACCCCTTCGAGCGCGCGCGGACACACCATTCGAGATCGACGAAGTCGATGAACAGCGAATCGTCCATCGGGCCGATGTCACGCCATACAGCGAGATTCACGCACGATCCCGACGTAATCAGAAAGTCGACCTCGACCGGTTGCACACCGTCCGGCTGAACCCGGCGCAGCTTCACGTACCCGAAGCGGACGAACGGCGCGACGCCGCCCAATCGCGCATCCTCGTACGCGGGGCCGACGAGCGCCACGCGACGATTACGCATGCGCTCGGCCGCCATTGTCCGAGGCAGTTCGACCAGCAATTCGTCTGACGGCTCGCTATCCTGATCGAACAGCAATACCGACGTACAGTTCGCCGCGGCCAGCCGTTCGATGCCCTGGTTGAGCGCCGTCGCGATGCCAAGATTGGCGCCGTTCGCGACATAGTCGATACGCGCGTCGAGCCCGAGCGCTTCCGGCGCACTGATGCTCTCCGTGTTGTCCACCACCACGCATGGCCATACTTTGGCGAGCCGGTTCGCACGGGCTACGCAACCGCTATCCGGTCGGTAGAACACGATCACGACACCGGCCTGCTCCTGAACCGCGGAATTCTGATTCAAGTTACTCACTCAGGCACAGCGTCAACGCATCGGCCCAGTCCGGCAACCGCAATCCGAATGCTTCGGTCAGCTTGTCGTGCGACAGTCGCGAATTGGACGGGCGCTTGGCGGGAACCGGGTAGTCGCTCGCCGGAATCGGCAACACCCTCGGCGCACGCTCGCCCATCGCCTGGGCGAAGATTGCTTCGGCAAACCCGTGCCACGACGTGGCGCCCGCGGACGTGAAGTGATAGACGCCGGAACGCTGCGCCCACCAGTCCGCGTCATCGGCCGCCAATGCCTGCGCGACGATGTGCGCGGTCGCGGTGGCGATCGTCTTCGACCATGTCGGCGCGCCAACCTGATCCGCGACGACACGCAGTTCAGGACGCTCGCTCCCGAGCTTCAGCATCGTCAGCAGGAAGTTCTTGCCGCGGCGGCCGTACACCCAGCTCGTCCGCAGGATCAAGTGTGTGCAACCTGTCGCCGCGATGGCCTGCTCGCCCTCCAGCTTGGTCAGCCCGTAGACGTTCTGCGGGTTGGTCGCGTCCGTTTCGACATAGGCACCCTCTTTGGTGCCGTCGAACACATAGTCGGTCGAGTAATGAACCAGCGCTGCACCGAGGCGCGCCGCCTCCTCTGCGAAAGCACGCGGGACTTCGGCATTCAGCCGGCGCGCGGCGTCGACGTCCGTCTCGGCCTTGTCGACGGCCGTGTACGCGGCCGGGTTCACGATGATCGACGGCTTCAGCTCGCGTACGACGCTGCGCACCCGATCGAGGTCGGACAGGTCGAGCATCGAGCGGTCGCATGCGACTACGCGGCCGAGCCCTTGCAGCGAGCGCAGCAGTTCGAACCCGACCTGGCCATTCACACCCGTCACAAGGATCGTCGGCTCAGGAGTCACACCTACCTCACGCATAAACTTCGGCTTCGCTCAAACGCTTGCCGGCCGCATCCTTCGCCGCCAGCAGCGGCTCGAAATCGATCGGCCACTCGATCCCGATCTCCGGGTCGTTCCATACGATGCTGCGCTCGTGTTCGGGGAACCAGTAGTCGGTCGTCTTGTAAAGGAACTGCGCGGCCTCCGACAGCACGACGAACCCATGCGCGAAGCCGGGCGGCACCCACAGCTGCCGGTGGTTGTCGTTCGACAGCACCACACCCACCCACTTGCCGAAGTTGGGCGAATCCTTGCGAATGTCGACGGCGACGTCGAACACTTCGCCCTCGACCACGCGAACGAGCTTGCCCTGCGCGTGCTGGATCTGATAGTGCAGGCCGCGCAGCACGCCCTTCGACGAGCGCGAATGGTTGTCCTGCACGAATTCGACGCCGGGTGCGACCTGCTCGGCGAATTCCTTCCCGTTGAAGCTTTCGTAGAAGAACCCGCGCGCGTCGCCGAACACCTTCGGCTCGATGATCTTGACTTCGGGCAGCGCCGTTGCCGTTACTTGGATGGCCATGCGACTTGATCCGTAAGAATGTTCTTCAGGTACTGACCGTATGCGTTCTTCGCGAGCGGCTGGGCGAGCTTCAGCACTTGTTCCGCGTCGATCCAGTTGCGGCGATACGCGATCTCTTCCGGACAGGCGACCACGAGACCTTGCCGCTTCTGCAGCGTCGCGATGAAACTGGCCGCCTCGATCAGCGAATCGTGCGTGCCGGTATCGAGCCAAGCGTAGCCACGCCCCATGATCTCGACGTTCAGCGCGCCGCTGTCGAGATAGCGCGAGTTGACGTCGGTAATTTCGAGCTCGCCGCGCGACGACGGCTTGATGTCGGCCGCGATGTCGCACACCTGGTTGTCGTAGAAATACAGGCCCGTCACCGCGTAGTTCGAACGCGGCTTCACGGGCTTCTCCTCGATCGACAGCGCGCGGAACGACTTGTCGAATTCGACGACGCCGTAACGTTCCGGGTCGTGCACGTGATACGCGAACACGGTCGCGCCCGTTTCCTGCGCATGCGCGCGCTCGAGCTGCTTCGCGAGGTCGTGACCGTAGAAGATGTTGTCGCCGAGGATCAGCGCCGACGGATCGTTGCCGACGAACTCCTTGCCGATGATGAACGCCTGCGCGAGACCGTCGGGCGACGGCTGCACCGCGTACTGGATGTTCATCCCCCACTGGCTGCCGTCGCCGAGCATCGACTCGAAGCGCGGCGTGTCCTGCGGCGTCGAGATGATCAACACGTCGCGAATGCCCGCGACCATCAACGTCGACAGCGGATAGTAGATCATCGGCTTGTCGTACACCGGCAGCAGTTGCTTCGAGACGACGTGCGTGATCGGATACAGCCGGGTGCCGGAACCGCCGGCGAGAATGATGCCCTTACGTGCCATCGCTTCTCTCCTCAAGTGCGCTTCGCGTAGTTCGTCTCGACCCACTTGCGGTACTCGCCCGATGCGACCTCATCGGCCCACACCTGGTTGTCGAGATACCAGTCGACCGTCTTTGCCAGGCCGGTCTCGAACGTTTCCGCAGGCTTCCAGCCGAGTTCGCGTTCGAGCTTGCGCGCATCGATCGCGTAGCGGCGATCGTGGCCGGGCCGGTCGGTCACATAGGTAATCTGGTCACGGTACGAACCTGTCGCTTTCGGGCGCGCCTTGTCGAGCAGGTCGCACAGCGTATGCACGACTTCGAGGTTCTTCTTCTCGTTCCAGCCGCCGACGTTGTACGTCTCGCCGGGCACGCCACGCGCGAGCACTTCGCGGATCGCGCTGCAGTGGTCGCCGACGTACAGCCAGTCGCGCACGTTCTGGCCGTCGCCATACACCGGCAGCGGCTTGCCCGCGAGCGCGTTCGCGATCATCAGCGGAATCAGCTTTTCAGGGAACTGGTACGGGCCGTAGTTGTTCGAACAGTTCGTCGTCAGTACCGGCAGACCATACGTATGGTGATACGCGCGCACCAGGTGGTCGGAGCCCGCCTTCGTCGCGGAATACGGGCTGTTCGGCGCGTACGGCGTCGTCTCGGAGAATTGCGGATCGGTGGCCGACAGCGAACCGAACACCTCGTCGGTCGACACGTGCAGGAAGCGAAACGCGGCCTTGTCGGCGTCGTTCAGGCCGTTCCAGTACTGGCGGGTGGCCTCGAGCAGCGTGAACGTGCCGACGACGTTGGTCTGCACGAAGTCCGCGGGACCGTGGATCGAGCGATCGACGTGGCTTTCCGCGGCGAAGTGCAGCACCGCGCGGGGCTTGTGCTCGGCCAAGAGCGCGTCGAGTGCGTCACGGTCGCAGATGTCGACGCGCGCAAACACGTGCTTCGGGTTTCCATCCAGCGACTGGAGCGTGCGCAGGTTCCCTGCGTACGTCAGCTTGTCAACGTTGAGCACGGCTTCGTCGGATGCGCGCAGCCAGTCGAGTACAAAATTGGCACCGATAAAACCCGCGCCGCCCGTAACCAGGATCATGAGGCTTCCTCAAATAGTGTGCGGCGGACGCCATCAGGCGCCGGCCACCTCAGATTCGCAAATGCTAGTAGCTTGTGATTGCCACGTCCAACCGGGAATTTTAACCGGTCGACATGGCCTCCAAAGTCATGAAATGCTAATTTTGTTGGGGAAAGCGACAATTATAGGGAGCCGCCCCCTGCAAAAGCCATGCCGCTAACAACTTGATACAGCGCTTCGAACCCTTTCCAGGCATGAAATTTCTTGCCAAATCAACACACTGTCGCGGAACATAAATTGCGCCGCGGTCCATTGACTGGATAATTTTTCCCACATTGTCGATACTCGCAAAATTCGCCGCCCCATGACCCTCCCCCCCATCGCCATCGGCGACATCCAAGGCTGTCATTCCGCTTTCCAGTCGCTGCTCGACAAGCTCTCGCCCTCCGTCGACACGCCCCTCTGGATCGCCGGCGACGTCGTCAACCGCGGCCCCGGCTCCCTCGCCGCGCTGCGCGCGGTCGTCGATCTCGGCCCGCGCGCGACCGTCGTGCTCGGCAATCACGATCTCCATCTGCTCGCGGTCTCCGCCGGGCTGCGCACCGAGCGCCCGGGCGACACGATCGGCGAGATCCTCGACGCGCCCGACGCCGACGCGCTGCTCGACTGGGTCCGCCATCGCCCGTTCGTGCATGTCGAAGACGGAAAGTTGCTCGTACACGCCGGCGTGTTGCCGCAATGGGACGCCACGCTCGCGCTCGAACTCGCGGACGAACTGCAGCGCGCGCTGCGTGCCCCCGATTGGCGCGACACGCTGCAAGGCCTGTACGGCAACGAGCCGAATCAATGGACGCCGAACCTGAAAAAACGCGACCGGATGCGCGTCGCATTCAACGCGTTCACGCGCCTGCGCTTCTGTACGCCCGACGGCGCGATGGAATTCAAGGCGAACGGCGGCCCCGACAGCGCGCCGCCCGGCTACCTGCCGTGGTTCGACGTGCCGGGGCGCCGCACCGAGGACGTGACGGTCGTGTTCGGGCACTGGGCCGCGCTCGGCCTGATGTTGCGCGACAACCTCGTCGCGCTCGATTCAGGTTGCGTATGGGGAAATCAGTTGTCGGCCGTGCGGCTCGCGGCCGACCCGGCGCAGCGCACGGTCACGCAGGTGCAGTGCGAAGCGTGCCGTTCGCCGGGCGGCGAATGACGGCACCCTGATTCGCCCGCCCCGGCCGGCCGCACGTCAGCCCTCGCGCCCCGGCACCGGTGCATCGGCTGCCGCGTCGTCCGCCGCACCGGCGCCGAGCTCGGTCGCCGGATACGCATGCTTCTGCAGCTCGGCGAGCGACTCGGCCGTCGGCTTGCCGACTTTCTCCTGCAGCGTCGCCAGTGCGGCCGCGATCGCGTCGCGCGCCGCCGCGGACGTCGCCCGCCGGTCACCGCCCGGCGCGATCGGTTCGCACACGTACAGATGCGCGACGAGCGGGCCGCCGCGCAACACCATGTCGAGCGACGTGCCGAGCGACAGGTCGCCCGTGTAGGCCGGCGCGACCGACTGCCGCCCGTGCGCGTCCTCGTACATCAGGCAGATCGGCTGCACCGCGCAGCCGGCCGATACCGCGGCCTGGAACAGGTTCGCATGGAACGGCAGCAGATCCTGGCCGTCGGACGTCGTCCCTTCCGGAAACACGCACATCAGCCCGCCGGTGCGCAGGCGCTCGGCCATCTCGTGCATGATCCGCATCGCCTCGGTACGCTTCTCGCGCTGCAGGAACACGGTGTCGAGCTTCTCGGCGAGCCAGCCGACGACCGGCCATTGCCGCACCTCGGCCTTCGACACGAACGGCGTCGGCCGCCACGCGTTGACCGCATAGATGTCGAGCCACGACACGTGGTTGCCCACGACGAGCGCGCTCGCGTCGAGCCGCGCGCCGTCGTTGTGGACGACGAGGCGCATCCCGCAGATCCGCAGCAGCTTGAGCGACCAGCGGCGTATCAGCTCGGCGCGGCGCGCGGGCGTGACGTGCGAAAAACGCAGCGCGACGATCACCATGCCGCGCAACAGGTGAAAGGCGAGACGCAGCTTGCGAAAGGCGATCATGGCGAAGGTTCCGCGTGGTTCAGTGGCGCTCGAACGCGACCCGTCCGGCCACGAGCGTGGTACGCACGGTGGCCGGCAGTTCGTAGCCGAGGAACGGCGAGTTGTGGCCCTGGCTCTTCAGCGCACGCGGCTCGACGCGCCAGTGCGCGCGCGGATCGAACACGCACAGGTCGGCCGCGCCGCCTTCGGCGAGGCGCCCCGCCGGCAGTTGCAGCACGTCCGCCGGCGCGGACGTGATGCGGCGCAGCGCCTGCGCGAGCGGCGTGCGCGTCTCGTCCGCCCACTTCAGCGTCAGCGACAGCAGCAGTTCGAGCCCCGTCGCGCCCGGCGTCGCTTCACCGAACGGCAGCAGCTTCTCGTCGTCGTCGACCGGCGTGTGATCCGAGCAGATCGCGTCGATCGTGCCGTCGGCGAGCGCCACGCGAATCGCTTCGCGATCGCGCTCGCTGCGCAGCGGCGGATCGAGCCGGAACTGCGAATCGAAGTAGCCGATGTCGACGTCGATCAGGTGGACGTGGTTCACGCCGACGTCGCAGGTCACGGGCAGCCCCTCGGCCTTCGCTTCACGCACGAGCGCGAGCCCGGCCGCCGACGACAGCCGCGCGAGGTGCACGCGTGCGCCCGTCACGCGCATCAGTTCGAAAATCGTGTGGAGTGCGATCGTCTCGGCCGCGACCGGCACGCCGGACAGCCCAAGCCGCGACGCGAGCGCGCCGCTCGCGGCCACGCCGCCGCGGCCGATGAACGCGTCGAGCGGACGCAGCCACGTCGTGTAGCCATAGGTGCTCGCGTACTGCAGCGCGCGCAGCAGCACCTGCGTGTCGCGCACCGGCACGTTGGCGTGCGTGAAGCCGACGCAGCCGGATTCGGTCAGCGCGACCATCTCGGTGATCACCTCGCCCTTGAGGCCGACCGTCAGCGCGCCAAGGGGATGCACGTTGGCCTGGTGCAGATTGCGTGCGCGGAACTTGAGCATTTCGACGAGGCCCGGCTCGTCGAGCACGGGATCGGTGTCCGGCGGGCACACGAGGGTCGTGACGCCGCCCGCGACGGCCGCGGCCATCTCGGACGCGAGCGTCGCCTTGTGTTCGTAGCCCGGCTCGCGCAGCCGCGCGCACAGGTCGACGAGGCCGGGCGCGACGATCAGGCCCGACGCGTCGATCGTCTGGTCCGCGTTGAAACCGGCGGGCGCGCTGCCTAGCGCGGCGATCTTGCCGTCCGCGACGAATACGTCGGCCTGCCCTTCGGTGCCGGCGACCGGGTCGATCAACGTGCCGCCTTTGATATGAATCTTCATGCGCTGTCTGTGAATGCGTTGATTGCGTTGAATGCCTGAACGAGGAGGCTCGGAAGCGGGCTCAGTCGCTGTTGCCGGCGACAATGCCCATCACCGCCATCCGCACGGCGATGCCGAACGTGACCTGGTTGAGGATCACCGATTGCGGACCGTCGGCGACCTGCGAATCGATCTCGACGCCGCGGTTCATCGGCCCCGGATGCATCACGATCGCGTCGGGCGCGGCGAGCGCGAGGCGCTCGGGCGTCAGGCCCCACGTCTTGAAGTACTCCTGCGCGGACGGCAGCAGCGCGCCGCTCATCCGTTCGTTCTGCAGACGCAGCATGATGATCACGTCGACGCCCTTCAGCCCCTCGTCGAGGTTGTGAAACACCTTCACGCCCATCTGCTCGAGACCGCCCGGCAGCAGCGTGCGCGGGCCGATCGCACGCACTTCCGGCACGCCGAGCGTGGTGAGCGCGTGGATGTCGGAGCGCGCGACGCGCGAATGCAGGATGTCGCCGACGATCGCCACGCGCAGCTTCGTGAAGTCGCGCTTGTAGTGACGGATCGTGTACATGTCGAGCAGGCCCTGCGTCGGGTGCGCATGACGGCCGTCGCCGGCGTTGATCACGTGCACGTGCGGCGCGCAGTGCTCGGCGATCAGGTACGGCGCGCCGCTCGACGCGTGGCGCACGACGAACAGGTCGGCATGCATCGCCGACAGGTTGTTGATCGTGTCGAGCAGCGATTCGCCCTTGCTCGTCGACGACGCATTGATGTTCAGGTTCAGCACGTCGGCCGACAGGCGCGTCGCGGCAATCTCGAAGGTCGTGCGGGTGCGCGTCGAGTTCTCGAAGAACAGGTTGAACACGGACTTGCCGCGCAGCAGCGGCACCTTCTTCACTTCACGGTCCGTCACGCTGACGAACTGCTCGGCGGTATCGAGGATGTGATTGACGATCGAGCGCGGCAGGCCCTCGATCGACAGCAGGTGCTTCAGCTCGCCGTTTTTCGTGAGCTGCGGGTTGCCCTTCAGGAAACCGTAGCGAAACCGGTCGGGGCTCGCGGCCGCCGCGGGATTGCCGGTGCGGCCAGTGGTGTCGGTGGTCATGGTGTGCGTGATTCCAACTATGCAAACGGGCCGCGGTGCAAACCAGCGGCCCGGGATACGGTTCGCGTGTCGTTCAGGCGCCGTGCGACTCGCTCTGGGCCTCGAGACGCAGCGTGAACCGCGCCTCGTCGCGCGCGAGCACGAGCGTCGCGTCGGCCGGCACGTCGAGCGTGCCGCCCGCGAAGCGCGCGGCGACCGGCAGCTCGCGGCCGCCGCGATCGGCGAGCACCGCGAGCTCGACCGCGGCCGGACGGCCGTAGTCGAACAGCTCGTTGAGCGCCGCGCGCACGGTGCGCCCGGTGTACAGCACGTCGTCGACGAGCACGATGCGCGCGCCGTCGATCTCGAACGGCAGCGACGTCGGGCTGGCCTGGCTGTGCAGCCCCTTCTTCGCGTAGTCGTCGCGATGCAGCGCGACGTTGACGACGCCGAACGCCGGTGCGCCGAGATCGCGCGCGAGGCGCTCGGCGAGCCACGCACCGCCGCTGTAAATGCCGGCGAGCCGCGGGCCGCCCGGTTCGGCGAACGCCGTGCCGTACGCGGCGCGGATCTGGTCGAGCAGGACGCGGTAAAGCGCCTCGGCGTCAATGGTGCTCATGGTCGGACAATTGATCGAGATACTGTTGAAGAATGACGCGCGCGGCTTCGGCATCGAGCATGTCGGTGCGAGCGCGGCCGCGCACGTTGCGCTCGCGCAGCCCGGCTTCCGCCTCGACCGACGAATAGCGCTCGTCGACCCACGTGACGGGCAGCCCGAAGCGGCCGTTCAGCTGGTTGCCGAAACGCTTCGCCTGCTGCGTCATGTCGTGCGGCGTGCCGTCCGGATGCATCGGCAGGCCCACGACGAGCGCATCCGGCCGCCATTCGGCCAGCAGGTCGCCGACCGCCTTGAAGCGGTGCTCGCGGTTCAGGTTCTGGATCACGACGAGCGCACGGGCCGAGCGCGTCAGCGCGTTGCCGATCGCGACGCCGATCCGTTTTTCGCCGTAGTCGAACGCCAGGAGCGTCGCATCGCGCGCGCTCGCGCCACTCATGCGTGCCCTGCCTCGCCGGACAGCATCGACGAACTGACGCCGAGCAGGCCGAGCGCGGCTTCGAAGCGCTCTTCGGCCGGCGTGTCGAACACGATGCGCGGATCGGCGGCGACGGTCAGCCAGCCGTTGCGGGCAATTTCTTCCTCGAGCTGCCCGGCGCCCCAGCCTGCATGGCCGAGCGTGAGCAGGAAGCGCTTCGGGCCGGTGCCCGTTGCGACCGCCTCGAGCACGTCCTTCGACGTCGTCATCTCGAGCCCGCCGTCGACGGACATCGACGAGTTGTAGCTCGCGCCCTCGACCGGCTCGTGCAGCACGAAGCCGCGCTCGGTCTGGACCGGACCGCCGAAGTACACCGGAATGTGCAGCAGCGGCTCGATGTCGAGCTTCAGGTCGATGCGGTTGAACAGCGATTCGAGATCGATGTCGGTCGGACGATTGATGACGAGGCCGAGCGCACCGCGCTCGCTGTGATCGCAAAGATAGACCACCGTTCCCGAGAACGTCGGATCGGCCATGTTCGGCATGGCGATCAGGAACTGGTTGGTGAGATTGATGCGATCGGAAGGCTTTGACATGGTTTGAATTTTAGCAAAGACGCCGCGACCTGACCGGGCCGCGATCAACAAGCAACGCCGCGCCACGCTGGCAACGGCGCGCGCGGATCACACGGCACTCTAACACGCGCGCGGGCGCTGTCGGCAGCGTGTTGCGGGCCCGCGCGGCAAGGGCCGCCGTCGCGTGTCCGTCCCCTTGTTCGTCAGGTCCGGCCGAGCGCCGTGCCG
>NZ_JACFYV010000060.1:0-34252 GCF_016759955.1 Burkholderia sp. KCJ3K979 | reverse complement strand
CTTTAGATCCTTAATATCGAGAGCGGCATGGATCGACGACTCCAACTCTCCGCGAGTGTAGCAAAATCCCGTAACATCCTCCCAATTGACAATTTCCGGAATAGCCAACCACATAGTCGAAAAATCATCACTTTCAAATAACTTCCATAGCATTTTATCCAGTTCATCTAAAATATCCGGTCGATCAACCGACTCCAAATTATCCACCCACGCAAATGCGCCCGCCTGCCCATTATCAGTCTTTCGATAGTCTCCTGCCAAAGATCTTTTAAGTGCAACCTCGAGAAATTTCCCCAACTTCGGAAGATCAATACCGACACTTGCCTTAAGAGAATCCATCCCAGCCAAAACTTCCCCGAGATCGTCTTTATACTCATTCAGAGTAAAACCAACCAACCCGCGCAGCAAATCTTGTTGCTCATTAATTTCATACTCCGCAACGGAAGTCGCACGCAACGCTTGCGTTCTACTGATTCTTGGCGTTGCCTCGAATGTCTGACGGTCGATTGATGCGATTTTATCTGGCGATATACTATTAAGCGCCACTCGAATTCCAAATCGAGTTTCAATGCACTCCGCGTCCAACATATATCGACCATGCCCAAATGCGACTGCAAACTGCCTCCCTTTGACAGTAGTGACAAGCAGTGCCGACACACTTTTATTTTTTAGCCCTTCAAGCCCACCCGATCGACTTATTTGAGGAGCAATAAATCCTACCCACTCCGGAGTTGATTCACTCAATGGCTTTCTTACGTACAATGTCCCGAACTTGCCCTTATCCCCGAGCGAGTACTCATCCACATCGATTTTCCTTGGCCTTCCGTCTTGATCTAGTGGCTTCGCAAGAAATTCACGCTCCGACCAAAACTTCCCGGACGCACTCCCGGCAGACTTCTTGAGCAAAAATGTATTTAACGATACCTTTTTATGCCTCTTTTCTGCTGTTCTCTCCGCCAACTTACACCCCCGACTATCGATTATTTTCCACTTCCCACATCACAACAATTAGATAGAAATTTCCAACAATACAAAGCCAATACCTCACATCACATCGCAATATTCCATACATCAACGACATGTGCAAGACACGAAAAATACGAATGCATTGAGCACAGGTGCCTTACCTACGCGATTGCGCTCTATTGAACCACGTCACTCGCCATTGCTTGCGCCTTAGACCCGAGCCGCGCGCAACTGACCTGGATGGACAGACGCTTCACGAAACAAGCCTGCCGTTTTTCCTCGATCACCCGCCCCACAAGCCGCAATCGCTGGCCTCCCCCCTCGCCAGCGGACATGCCCCTTTACAGAAGGTCCTTTCACCTTCACTGTCCCGACAAGCATAATCAGCCGTACATTCATCTCGGCCGTATATTCCTTGTCCAGATCCGCCTGATCTTCCATCCTAGCTGCACCGACATCCACCGCAACTTTCTACCGATAAGCGAGATAAGAATCCGTCGGCTGCCCAACAACCTCCCCCCAACGCCACAATGAACGCGAGAAGCACCGCCGCCGCCTCCGCGACCTTTGATCTGAAAATGTTCATCGTTATAGAACGTCACAGAATCCGGTGCCGACAAACAAAAACGGCCACCGTAACCCCACGGCAGCCGCCCTCAGAAACACTCAACTCCAAACCCCAAATAAACCCTTACTCAGCCACCTTAAAAGCCGAAACCAGCTTGGTCAATTCCGCCGCCTGCTGCTTCAAGCTCTCCGCTGCCGCCGCGCTTTCCTCGACCAAAGCCGCATTCTGCTGCGTCATCTGATCGAGCGACTGCACCGCGTCGCCAATCTGATCGATCCCAGCACTCTGCTCCAAACTAGCCTCTGCAATCTCGCTCATCATCGCGCTAACGCCTTGAACCTGCGAGACAACATCACTCATCACCTTCCCCGCCTCACTAACGAGCCGCGACCCGGCACCCACCGTCCCCGCGCTGTGCTCGATCAGCGACTTAATCTCCTTCGCCGCCTGCGCACTGCGCTGCGCCAGATTCCGCACTTCCGAAGCGACAACAGCAAACCCGCGTCCCTGCTCCCCCGCCCGCGCCGCTTCCACCGCAGCATTCAGCGCCAGAATATTCGTCTGAAACGAGATACTGTCGATCATCACGATGATTTCGGAGATCCGTTGCGAAGCGTCACTGATCTGCTCCATCGTCGTCACGACCTCGCCCACCACCTGCCCACCACGCGCCGCCGTATCCGCCGCGCCATTGATCATCTTCGCCGCGGTAGTCGCCGTCTCGGTGTTGTTACGCACCACGGCCGTGATCTCTTCCATCGACGAAGCCGTCCGCTCCAGGTTGCTCGACTGCCCTTCGGTGCGCTCGCTGAGATCCGCATTCCCTGAAGCAATCTGTGCCGACCCGGTCGCAATCGAAACCGAAGCCGCCCGAATCCGATGAACGAGCGTCGACAACGACGACACGAACCGGTTGAACGCATCCGACAGCTGTCCGATCTCGTCCTCGCTCTCCACCGTCATCCGGCGCGTCAAATCGCCCTGACCGCTGGCGATTTCCGACAGCAGCGTAGCCGCCCGACGAATCGGCGCAGCAATCGCGCGCCCCACCAGCCAGATCACAAGCAGCGCAACCCCAAGCCCCACCACCGCTGCCACCAGCGCCGCGCTCCGAATCGCACGCGTCACCGGCCCCAGCAGTTCAGCCTGCGGCACCTGAACGACCACATACGCATTCAGCTCCGGAATGAACGACGTCGCGATGAACCGCGCGCCGCCGTCGCCCTCATAGCTGAGGTACGCATACGGCTTGCCCGCAAGCAGCGTCGACGACGCATCCCCTGGCAACCCCGATTCATCCTTCAGAAAATGCTTGCCGTCGATCAGCGACGTATCGCGATGCATCATGATCGCGCCGTCGGGGCGCACGAGGTACGCAAACCCGGTCTCACCGATCCGGTAAGCCGAGATGCCCTTCGCGAGCGCATCGACGGACAGGCTCATGCTCGCCGCGCCGATCGGCACGCCGTCGAGTTCCACGCGGCTGTTGATGAACATCATGTAGCCGCCGACGGTCACCTCGCGATCCATGTTCACGTCGTACGCCTTGCCGGACGACAGGAAGTTGGTCAGCCACTGATCCTTGTCGGTCACCTTCCGCTGCAGGCCGGCTTCGTTGTAGTAGTTGCCGCTCTTCACCGACACCCACTGCGCGGACGCGGCCTTCTGCTCGTCCTTCACGTTCTTCGCGAGCTGAATCCAGTTGCGCGTGCCGGCATCGGGTTCGCCGTCGGCTTCCCATTGCAGCAGGAACGCATCGCGCGCCAGAATGCGCGACGCGGCGATCGGGCCGGCCATCTGGCGCTGCACGTCGGCGCGGATGCCATTGACGGCGGTCGGCAGCTCTTCGCGGACGACGCGATCGCGCACCGCGTTGCCGATCAGACGGACGCTGAGCCCGCTCGAAATCGCGACGAACACGAGCAGGCAACTCGTCATGCTGAGAATCAGCTTGTTCTGAATGGAAAGCTTGCGCCAGAAATGCATGGGGAACCCTCGATAACCGCTCGGTCTGAGCCAGATTGGGTTATCGGCATGCACGCGCAGAATCGCATCGCTGATTTCAGATAGCGATCATTCGAGATTCGTTATGTTGTTGATGGGCGGGCATATGCGGCCGCCTATATGTGCGGGAACCACGCAAAGACAACGCGCTGATCAATACGCAACGAAAATCGTTACCCGCCGGTTTCTTGCCCTCGAACCAGCATCGCCCCCCGCAACAAGCGGCTGCGTATCGGCCCGCCCGATCGCCGCCAGTCGATGCGGCGCGACACCGCGCTCGCTCAGGTAGCGCACCACACTCCCCGCGCGCGCCGACGAAAGCTCCCAGTTCGATTCGTATTTCGCGTTCGCGATCGGCACGCTGTCGGTGTGGCCTTCGACAAGGATGTCGCCGGTTGCATGCTCGCTCAGTGCCTGCGCGATCTGGTTCAGCACCTGCGACGAATCGGGCAGCAAGCGTGCATCGCCGACGTTGAACAGGATCTTCGCGTCGATACCGATCTCGACGCCGTGCGGCGCCTTCACCAGCGAAATGCGTCCATTCGACTTCAACGAATCGAGCAACGCGAGCCACGGCGGCGCAGGGTCGGACTTGGCAGCATCGATGGAAGCAGTCGCAGCACCCCCAGCCTGCCGCGCAAGCGTCTGATACCGCGCATCGAGCGCGTTGTATTTCGCGAGCTGAAGCACATACAGCGCGAGAAACAGCACCATCAGCGTCGTGATGAGATCCGCGTACGAAATCAGCCAGCGCCCCGACTGCGCGCCTTCGAGTTCGTCATCGTCGCGATCGGCAGCGGATGCGCCGTCAGTTCGAGCTGTCATGCTGTCGGGAATCCGGGTTCGTCAAACGGTACAGATGCAGGTGCAGACACACGCAAGCACAAAGCGCACGAACATCACGCCAGCGTTTCCGCCGCCCGCCCGCGCACATCGCCGGTCAACCGAGTCTCGATCGTATGCGGCGACTCCTTGCGCGAAATCGCGAGCAATCCATCGAGATACAGCTTGCGGAACCGCATCTCGCTGTCGATCTGCGCGCGCAGCTTGCCGTACAGCGGCAGGAACACGAGGTTCGCGAACGCGAGCCCGTACAGCGTCGCGATGAACGCCACCGCGATGCCCGGCCCAAGCTGCGCCGGCTCCAGAATATGGCTCGTCACCTGCACGAGCCCGAGCACCGAGCCGAGAATGCCGAACGTCGGCGCATAGCCGCCGGCCTGCTGCCACACGCGCACGGCGGCGAGGCGGCTGCGTTCGTACGCATCGAGTTCGCGCTGCAACGCATCTTCGAGCACCGCGGTCGATACACCGTTCGCCAGCAGTTCGAGCCCGCGTCGCGCAAACGGATGAATGCCGCTCACGTCCATAGATTCGAACGCGAGGAGCCCGTCGAGCTTCGCGCGGTCGCCCCATTCGAGCAGGTCGGACAGGTTCTTGCGATCGACTTCGCGCGCCCGCGCGAACGCGAGCCGCAACTGCTTCACCGCGTCGAAGAAGCGCGCCCACGTGTTCTGGATCATCACCGCGCCGAGCGTGCCGCCGAGCACGATCACGAGCGCCTCGAACTGAAACAGCATCGAGAAATGCCCGCCTTCCAGCGCGAACCCGAACACGATCGCCGCGCCGCCCAGCACCACGCCAACCAGGGTCAACAGATCCATACGCGCCTCCGTATCACGCATCCGACGCTGAAGCCGACGCGACGGCCGTCGCACCCGCGGCAGCCGCCTTCGCCGCACGTACGGCCTCCAGCACGCGCTGCTCGATGTCCTCGATCTCGACCGGATCGAGCTTGAGTTCGCGGCGCATCACCCACGACACCTCGTTGCGCCGCGCCTCGGTCATCACGGAAAACAGCTTGTCGGCCACCGCTCGATCGTCGAGGTTCGCGATCAGCTTCGCGAGGTCGTAGGTATCGAACGCGCTGATCACGTCGAACAGCGTGCGCTGGTCGATCCACACGAGATCCTCGAGCGTGCGTACGTCGCCGCCGCGGCGCCCGGTGCGGCGCGAGAAGTACGCCACACCCTTCTGTTCGACGTAGTTGAGCACCTTCGATTTGCGGAACGCGAACACTTCTTCCGCGATCTCGCCGTTCGACAGCTTGTTGAGCAGCAGCGTCTTGTCGACACCGATCAGCGATTCAAGATCGGCCAGCTCGATGAGTTCGAGTTCGCTGTTGATGGACACGTCGAGATCGTGATCGGCGACCTGCTGCGCGCGGTCGATCACGCGTGCGGCGTCGAACGTGACGACCTGGCGCGCATCCGACGAAGCCGCGTAGTCGGTCGCGCCGCCGGCACCGTCGGCCTGCGCGGCTTCGATCGTGACGAGGTTGAGCTTCTCCATGCGCCGCAGCATCGCGAGCACGTGCGGCCGCGAGTGGCCTGCAATCGCGCGGCATTTGCGGATCACTTCGGCGAGCGGCACCGAAGTTTCGGCCGCATGCGCCTGCATCGCCCGGCGCGCCCACGTGTCGCCCGCTTCACGCGCATCGGCGCCGGCCATCAGCGACAGCACGTGCGCATACGACAGCACGCCCGGCATGAAGTCCGCATGCGTATAGGTCGCCAGTTGGTCGTCCTTGCGCTTCACGCGGCGAATCATCGTTCGCACGATATGGCGCAGCAGCGCGGACACGCGCTCGATTTCTTCATCGAGCACGCCGGCCGGCACGACCGTGAGCTGACAGAACGACAGCGCCTTCGCGGTATGCGCACGCGGTTCGGCGGCGAGTAGCGCCGATTCGCCGAAGAACTCGCCGCGGCCAAGCGTCGCGATGATCACGCGCTTGTCGTCGCAGCGCGTGGACAGCTCGACCTTGCCGTCGGTAATGAGGAAGAGGACGGGCTCGCCCGCGAAGCCCTCCGAATAGATGATTTCTCCGGGCGCCGCGGTACGCGTCCACGATTGCTGACGATTCAAGTCGATTCCCCTGCTGCGCTGGTTATTGCGGACCGCGCGTCGCACGTCTGCAGCATGCGATCACGAGTCGTCCCCGTGACTCGTTTACGTCATCGTGCGCAACATCCTTTAGGGCATTCGTACTCGTTTCGAACCGAAATCAAGGTGAAACGTTTGCGGATTGCGCGGGCACAACGATCGTTCGTTTCGCCGCCTGCGCAAGTAGTGAAATTGAAAGCCTGCCGCGATCGCGCGCGTCGGGTCAGAACTCCATGTCGAGCTCGTCGATGTCTTCGTGCTCGGCCTTCGCCTCCTCGATCCACTCGGCGACGAACGGATGCGCGAGGACGCGCATGCAGTACTCGGCGACGTCCGGTTCGAGCTTCACGTCATAGGTCAGGAAGCGCGTGACGACCGGCGCATACATCGCGTCGGCGATGCCGATCTCCGCACCGAACAGCCAGGGGCCGCCGTACTCGGCCAGGCACTCGCGCCAGATCGTCACGATCCGCTCGATGTCGTGCTGCGCGCGCGACCAGATCCGGAAGCCGGGGAAATGCCCGCGCAGGTTCATCGGCAGCGCGGATCGCAACGCGCTGAAGCCGGAATGCATCTCGCCGCAGATCGACCGGCAATGCGCGCGTGCATGCCGGTCATCGGGCAGCAGCCGCGCCTGCGGGCGGATCTCGTTCAGGTATTCGGCGATCGCGAGCGTGTCCCACACCGCGTTGCCGTCGTGCGTCAGGCACGGCACGAGAATCGACGGCGACAGCAGCAGCAGCTCCGCGCGCGACGTCGCATCGATCGGCACGCTGATCGTCTCGAACGTGAGCCCGCTCAGCTTCGCGAGCAACCAGCCGCGCATCGACCACGACGAATAATTGCGGCTGCTGATGGTCAGCGTCGTCCGTGCGTTGGATTCCATGTTGCTCCCCTGCTGAATGTCGTTCGTGCCCCTGCACCGTAAACGGACGCGCCGCATGAACGGCCGCACCACGCCTGTGCGGCGCGTTCGCCGAACTGGCGCAACGCGGCACGGCATCGCGGCACGTGTCGCACGCCGACCAGCGCGGCTATGCACGGCCTTTGCCCTGCCGCCATCACGTACCGCGCGCCGCCGCGTTCCGGAACCACGTGCAACGCGCGTGCCAGCGAGCATGCTGGCATACGGCTTGCCTCGTTCCCTTCACTGCGGCGTCACGAGCGACGGTCATGAACCTGCTTGCCTATCCGTTTTATCAATGGTCTGCGGAATGCCTGCGCCCGGCGCGGGCGTGGGCGGCCGCGACGCGCGCGACGATGTCGCTGTGGCCGCCGGCGACTTCGACGCCGACGGGCCGCATGGTCGACGCGCTGTGCGAACTGCTCGAATGCTGCGCGTTCTCGCACCGGCGGCCGCCGTTCGGCATCGCGTCGGTCGTCGTCGACGGCGAAACGGTGCCGATCGTCGAGGAAGCCGCGACGACCACGCCGTTCGGGACGCTGCTGCATTTCCGCAAGGCCCGGCCGGTCGCGCGCCAGCCGCGCGTGCTGATCGTCGCGCCGATGTCCGGGCACTTCGCGACGCTGCTGCGCGGCACGGTACGCACGATGCTGGCCGACCACGACGTGTACATCACCGACTGGCACAACCCGCGCGATATCCCGCTGGCGGCCGGGCGCTTCGGTTTCGACGAGTACGTCACGCACGTGATCGACTTCATCCGCCACATCGGCCCGGACGCGCACGTGCTGGCGATCTGCCAGCCGACCGTCGCGTCGCTGGCGGCAGTCTCGCTGATGGCGGCCGGCGGCGATCCGGCGCAGCCCGCGAGCCTCACGCTGATGGCCGGCCCGATCGACTGCCGCGTGAATCCGACGAAGGTCAACGAACTCGCGACGAGCCAGCCGATCGAATGGTTCGCGCGCAACCTGATCAGCGTCGTGCCGACGGGTTTCGTCGGCGCGCAGCGGTGCGTGTATCCGGGTTTCGTGCAGGTCGGCGCGTTCATGTCGATGAACCCGGACCGGCATGCGGCGTCGTTCGCCGATCTGTACTACGAACGCGCGAAAGGCGACCCCGCGAAAGCCGACACGTTGCGGCACTTCTATGACGAATATTTCGCGACGGCCGACCTCACCGCGGAGTTCTATCTGGAAACGGTCGAGAAGGTGTTCCAACAGTACGCGCTCGCGCGCGGCGAGCTGGCGGTGGGCGACACGCTCGTCGAACCGGCGGCGATCCATCGCACCGCGTTGTTGACGATCGAAGGCGAGAAGGACGACATCTGCGCGGTGGGCCAGACGGTTGCCGCACAGGAACTGTGTTCGGGGTTGCCGTCGTACCTGAAGACGCACCATGTACAGACGGGTGTGGGGCACTACGGCGTGTTCAACGGCAGCCGGTGGGAATCACAGATCTATCCGATCGTGCGGGCGACCATCCACGACAACGAGCCGTACGATCGCACCGCGGATGCGCAAAGCGACACCAGCGGCGCCCACTACGTCACGCTGCGTGCGCTGCTCGATGCGCGCGCAGCCGCGATCGATGCGGCGACCGAAGCGCAATCGGATCACGCGCACTGAACGCGGTTAGCGACACAGCGAATCGCCCCGCCGGAGAGGCGGGGCGATGTTTGCTGCGGCATCAGGACGGCGCGCGAGCGAAACCAACCGTGCGCCGGGCCGGCTCGTTACGAGCAGGCCTTGCCGTGCGACGCGTGGTAGCCTTTCGCCTTCGCGTCGGCTTCCGACATGTAGCTGCCGTGCTTCGTCTTGCCGTAGTACTTGTCGGTCGAGCAGTGGTAGACCTTCGAGGCGTCGTTCGCCCACACCTTGCCCGCGCCGCCGCCCGGCGCTGCGGCGGTCGTCGCGGCGGCGGCGCTCTTCGCGGGTGCGGTGCCCGATGCCGGTGCGGCCGAAGCCGCCGTTGCGGGCGCCGCGGCCGGTGCGCTCGCCGCGGCGACGGCCGATGCGCCGTACCACGTCTTCACGCCCTTGTGCCCTGCACACGCGCCCTTCTTCGATGTGCCCGAGTAGAACGAACCGTCCTTGCACAGCCCGGTCGTGCCGGCCGGCGCACTGGCCGGAACCTGCGCGAACGCACCGATCGACACACCCATGCCGGCGACCAGCGCGGCGATCAACATCGTTTTTTTCATGGTCCTCTCCTGATTTGCCTGAATGATGAAAACTTCCGGGGCCTTCCCGGCAACGGCGACGGTTACCGCACCCAGCGGCACACGCGGTGGTGGTGATGATCGACGTGGCACACGCGGTGCGAATGCGCTTCGGCCAGTGCCGGCACGAGCACGGCGCAAGCCAGTGCGGCGGCCGTCAGGATCTTCGCGATGCGGTTCATGGTGAAACTCTCCCGGACAGGTCAGCCGGCGATCCGGCTGGTACCTCCTTAACGCCGGTCGTCGACGGGCCGTGCACCGCACCCGTGTGCAATTGACGATCTTTGACATCGCCTCGTCAATCGATGCTCGAAGCTGACGAATGTCTTTCTTTTCTTTCTGGCTCTTCAGCTTCGCGATCGTTTGGAATTCGAAGGAACGTGTCTAAGCGAAAGGCCGTTCGCGAAAGTCAGCGGAGCAAGAAAAAACCGCCTGAATGCAGGCGGTTCGTCGAAAACGCACACCCAACCGGCACGCTACGCACCAGCTTCGCCCCACGGCGTCGGCTCCGGCACAGCGCACGGGCCGTCGACGTCAATCGATTTGAAGTCGGCAGGCCCGACGATCTCCAGGTACTCCATGTCCGGCGAGTAGTCGAACAGGTAGTGGACGATCCCCGGCGCCTGGTGCACGCAGTCGCCGGCCGCCACCAGCGTTTCCTGTTCGCCGTACATGAAGCGCGCCCAGCCTTTCAGCATGATCACGATATGGAACTCGGCCTCGTGACGGTGCCAGCCGGTGCCCGCCTCCGGTGCATGATTCGCCCTGACGAGTTGCGCGACGACCTTGCCGTTCGTCGCGGCCGCGATACCGAGATCGCGGTACAGGAAGAAGTCGCGCAGGCCCTCGCCTTGAAAGACGGTGTCCTGCGGCTTCACATGGGAAAAAGCGGTGGTGGTCGGCGTGCTCATCGCGGTGCTCCTTCATCGAAAGGATCACGCGAGACAAGCATTAAGCGTTCCAGTTTTGCGGCGGTGCGAAACCGTGTGCGTACTTACTTCAACCGCCCCGACAGAAACTGCCCGAGCCGCTCGCTCTTCGGATTCACGAGGATCTGTTGCGGATCGCCCTCTTCCTCGATCTTCCCCTGATGCAGGAAGATCACGTGGTTCGACACGTTGCGCGCGAAGCCCATCTCGTGCGTGACGACGACCATCGTGCGGCCTTCCTCCGCGAGCTTCTGCATCACCTTCAACACTTCGCCCACCAGTTCCGGGTCGAGCGCCGACGTCGGTTCGTCGAACAGCATCACTTCGGGCTCCATCGCGAGTGCACGCGCAATCGCAACGCGCTGCTGCTGGCCGCCCGACAGGTGCGACGGATACATGCCCTCGACGCGCGGCGCGAGGCCGACCTTCTCCAGATACTTGCGTGCCCGGTCGATTGCCTCGTCCTTGCCGACGCCGAGCACGGCCATCGGCGCCTCGATCACGTTCTCCAGCACCGTCATGTGCGCCCACAGGTTGAAGTGCTGGAACACCATCGACAGCTTCGTGCGCATGCGCTGCAGCTGCTTCTGGTCGGCCGCGCGCAGCGAACCGTTGCGGTCGCGCGTGGTCTGGATCGGCTCGCTACCGATCGTGATCTGCCCCGAGCACGGTTGTTCGAGGAAGTTGATGCAGCGCAGGAACGTGCTCTTGCCGGAGCCGCTCGAGCCGATGATGCTGATCACGTCGCCGGCCTTCGCCTTCATCGACACGCCCTTCAACACCTCGTTGTCGCCGAATTTCTTGTGCAGGTTGTCAACGGTAAGCTTGTACATGCGGGGTCCTTCGTTGCGGATCGTGCGAATGCGTTAGTGGCCGCGCGGCGAGAGATACGCAAGCCAGCGCGTCTCCAGCTTGCGGAACGCCCAGATGAGCGCGAACACGACGACGGCGTACAGCACGGCCGCGATGCCGTAGGCCTGGAACGACATGTACGTCGCCGAATTGACGTCGCGCGTGACCTTCAGGATGTCGGGCACGGTCGCGGTGAACGCGAGCGTCGTCGCGTGCAGCATCAGGATCACTTCGTTGCTGTAGCTCGGCAGCGAGCGACGCAGCGCGGACGGCAGGATGATGCGCGTATGGAGCTTGAAGCGCGACATCCCGTAGGCCATCCCGGCCTCGACCTCGCCGGCCGACGTCGCCTTGATCGCGCCTGCGAAGATCTCTGTCGCATACGCGCATTCGTTCAGCACGAACGCGAGCAGCGTGCAGTTCATCGCATTGCGGAAGAACGTGTCGAGCAGCACGTGGTCGTGCACGACATGCAGGCTGTAGATGCCCGTGTAGCACATCAGCAACTGCACGTAGAGCGGCGTGCCGCGGAACACGTACGTATAGAGCCACACGGGGCCGGAGATCCAGCGGTTCGACGATGCCCGCGCGATCGCGAGCGGCACCGCAAGCGCGAAACCGAGCGCGATCGACACGACCAGCAGCCACAGCGTGATCGCGAGGCCGCTGAAGCGGTAGCCGTCGGAATAGAGATAGCTTTGCCAGTACTGGCCGACGAGTTCGATCACAGTGCGAGCCTCCGGACACCGACGGAATAACGCTTCTCGAGGTGATGCAGCACGACGTTGGACACCGTCGTGATCGCGAGGTAGATCGCGCCTGCCGCCAGCGTGAAGAAGAAGAAATCGAGCGTGCTCTTGCCCGCGTCCTGCGACGCCTTCACGACGTCGGCGAGGCCGATGATCGACACGAGCGCGGTGGCTTTCACGAGCACCTGCCAGTTGTTGCCGATGCCCGGCAGCGCGAAGCGCATCATCTGCGGGAACAGGATGCGGTGAAACACGCGCCAGCCGCTCATCCCGTATGCGAAGCCGGCTTCGAGCTGGCCGCGCGGCACCGCGAGGAACGCGCCGCGGAACGTCTCGGTAAAGTACGCGCCGTAGATGAAGCCCAGTGTGACGACGCCGGCCGCGAACGGGTCGATGTCGATCTGGTCCCAGCCGAGCAGGTCGGTCATGTTGTTCAGCAGGATCTGGATCCCGTAGAACAGCAGCAGCATCAGCACGAGATCGGGCACCGCGCGGATCAGCGTCGTGTAGAACGTGCCGACCGACTTGAGCACGCGGTTGGCCGACAGTTTCGCGGCCGCGCCTGCAAGGCCCAGTATCAGCGACGCGGCGAGCGATAGCACCGCGAGCTTCACGGTCTCGACCGTGCCGGCCCACAGCAGCGGGCCAAATCCTTGGAAGATCATATGAGGGACCCAGAACGAGGTGGCTGGATTGTCGATAGCCATTAACGGCGCATCAAACGAGTTCTACGCACGACGTGATGCTGCCGGCTCATCAAGCCGGACGTATCACGCGAAAGGCGCGGCGAGGGCAATACCGAGTGCGAGTTTCTTCATGGCGTTCCTGTCGGAGGCGAACCGGGGCGGGTTCCGGTCGGGGTGTCCGCCGTGGTCCCTTCCAACCGGGAAATCGCCCGTTCCGGCGACACCCCAAGTTGTACATACAACTTTGCCTTTTCCAGGGTGGGGTCAGCAATCCGTGTTTATCTCTAATTGTCGGCGGATTAGGGTCGCGCGCAGGATTTTCCTTAATTTTCAATTAATTATTGGTTACGCGAAGCTGAATGACGGCTTTCTTGCGGCGCACGGAAGCCACCGAGCGGCGCGCGGCGGCTGTCTAGACTTCCCCGGCTGCGACGGATTTTCCACGCCGCCCAGCCCGTCATCCCACGACGGCGTGGCCGCCACGTGCTCGTCATGCCCTTCCCTCTTGAGCACCAGCACCGCACGGCACGTTTACGCCCCCTTTGCAGACGCGCGGCGAGTCTATACACCGTTTCGCCGCGGCGATTCCTAGAATGGGCTTCATGTCCAAGACGAGGCCTCCGCAGTGCGGAGCACGACGTGACGGGGGATGAGCACATGACACCGACCAGAACGGAACTTGCCGCTTCATGCGATCTGCTGCCCGATCGCTCGCGGCGCCGCTCCTCCGCGGACGCACTCGTGCTGCTGTCGATCCGCGTCGAAGCGGACGACCTCGCGCTCGTGCGACGCCGGTTGCATCAGGCCGTCGGCGCGGCGCTCAACTTCTATACGGCCGCGCTCGACCACCGCACCGGGCGCGTGTGCATCGAGTTCGAAGTCGCGCGTTCGCAGGCATCGCCCGCGATCCTGTCGATCCTGCGCGTGCTGCCGGCCGCCGAGTTCGGCACGATCCGCCTGTTGCAGCACTAGCCGGCGTTCGCCGCCGCCGCGCGTGACACGCGTCACGCGCTTCCCCTTTTCATCGATTCGAACGCGCATGTCCGCACGGCCACGCGCGGCGGATCGCCGTCCCCGTCGCAACGGGCCTTTCCAGGAAACACACGTAATGAAAAAAGCAGTCGTCGGTACCCTCTCGCTCGCCTTCGTCAGCGCCGCCGCGCATGCGCAAAGCAGCGTCACGCTCTACGGGATGCTGGATGCCGGTATCGCCTATACGAACAACCAGTCGGGCAAAAGCGCGTGGCAGCAAGGCAGCGGCCTGCTGTCGAATACGGTCTTCGGGCTGAGCGGCAACGAGGATCTCGGCGGCGGCCTGCATGCGCTGTTCCGCCTCGAAAGCGGTTTCAACCTGAACAACGGCACGCAGTCCTATCGAAACACGCTATTCGGCCGCCGTGCGTACGTCGGCCTGCAGAGCGATCAATACGGCACGCTCACGCTCGGCCGCCAGTACGATGCCGTGGTCGACTATCTCGGCCCGCTCGCGATGGCGAACAACGGCGACGGCAACAACCTCGCGTCGCATCCGTTCGACAACGACAACCTCGACGATTCGTTCTATATCGACAACGCGGTGAAATACACGAGCCCGACGCTCGCCGGCTGGCAGTTCGGCGGCCTGTACGGGTTCGGCAACGCGGCCGGCGGCTTCGCGAACAACCGCGCATACAGTGCGGGCGTGTCGTATGCGAACGGGCCGGTCAGCCTCGGCGCCGCCTACCTGCAACTCAATCGCGGCGGCTTGACGACGGGCGGCGCACTGTCGACGAACGATGCGCCGAACTTCCCGGCCGTGAGGCAGCGCGTGATGGGCGCCGGCGGCAGCTATGCGTTCGACCGGCTGACGATCGGCGCGTTGTGGACGCATGCGATGTTCGACGAGACGGCCGCGTCGTCGCTGCCCGGCGCGCTGAATGCGCTGCGCTTCGACAACTACGAAGTCAACGCGCGCTATGCGCTGACGCCGGCGGTTTCGTTCACGGGCGCCTATACGTTCACCGACGGCCGCTACGACGACGCAACCGGCAGCCACCGGCCGAAGTGGCACCAGGCGACGCTGATGGCCGACTACGCGCTGAGCAAGCGCACCGACGTGTATGCGGAAACCGTGTACCAGCACGCGTTCGGCGTGCCATCGGGCGCGACGCTCGGGTTCGCGAACGTCACGGGGCTCGCGGCTTCGTCGACGCGTACGCAGGTGGTCGCAACGGTCGGCATCCGGCATCGGTTCTGAGCGCAAGCGGGCCGCGGAAGGCCGGCCGCTCTGTGCAATCCCGCATGGACGCACGCCGGCCGAACGGGGATCATTCAGGGAATCCGGGCCGGCGCGCCCGCGAAACCGGTACACTCGGCGCCGGGCGCGCGCCGGATCGGCATTCGGCGGCGGCCCGCTGCCGACTCTGAATCGTGATCCCATGACCACACCGATCTATCAGGAAATCAAGGACTTCATCCTCGCGCGCATTCACGCCGGCGAGTGGGCGGAAGGCGACCAGGTGCCGTCGGAGAACGAGCTCGCACGCGAATTCAACGTCGCGCGGATGACCGTCAACCGCGCGCTGCGCGAACTGACGGCCGAGCAGGTGCTCACGCGCACGCGCGGCTCCGGCACCTATGTCGCGTCGCCGAAATACGAATCGACGCTCGTCGCGATCCGCAGCATCTCCGACGAAGTCGCCGCGCGCGGCCACGGCTATCGCGCGCAGGTGCTGCAGGTCGGCGCGGCCGTCGCCGATGCGAAGCTCGCCGACGAACTGCAGCTCGACACCGGCAGCCCGATCTTCCATTCGCGCGTGCTGCATTTCGAGAACGACACGCCGGTGCAACTCGAAGAACGCTGGGTCAACCCGGCCTGCGCGCCCGAATACGCGTTGCAGGACTTCACGACGACGACGCCGAACCAGTACCTGACGCGCGTCGCGCCGCTGCAGCGCGTCGAATACCGGATCGAGGCCGCGATGCCCGACGCCGAAACGCGCCGTCACCTGACGATGGACGATCGCGAGCCGTGCCTGCTGCTGCATCGGCGCACGTGGTCGCAGGGGCTGGTCGCATCGGTCGCCAATCTGTGGCACCCGGGCAGCCGCTACCGGTTCACCGGGCATTTCTGATCCGATGCCGATGCGCGGGCTCACCTCGCGCGCGGTCGTACCCATCGTTCGATCGCACTGACGGCCTGCTTCAAGCCATCCTCCTGTGCGAGGCGCGCACCGAGTTCCATCGCACGCGCCTTCGTCTCGCCCTGTTCGGCAAACGCGATGGCCCGTGCCAGCGCGACGGCGTCCATACGCCGCCCCGCGACCGGCGCAGCCGCGACACCGAGCCGTTGCAGCCGGTTCGCCCAGAAGAACTGATCGCCCGCGAACGGCACGACCACCGACGCAATACCGGCCCGCGCGGCCGAATGCGTGGTGCCCGAGCCGCCGTGATGCACCGCCATCGCGACGCGCGGGAACAGCCAGTCGTGCGGCGTGTCGCCGATCACGCGAACGTGCGCGGGCAGCAGCGACGCATCGATACCGCTCCAGCCCGGATAGAACAGTGCGCGCCGGCCGGCCAATGCATGCGTCAGCGCCGCGGCCATCGCCGCGCGATCGAAGCCGGCCATGCTGCCGAAACCGATGTACACGGGCGGCTCGCCCGCGTCGAGAAACGCCGCGAGTTCGGGCGACGGCGCCCACGCACGCGCATCGCTCCGCCACTGGCCGCAGGCCTGCACGTTCGACGGCCAGTCGGCCGGGCCCGGCAGCAGCGCCGGCGACACGCCGTACAGCATCGGATGATCGGTCCACACGTGCTGGCGCGGCGGCAACCCGCAAACGCCGGCGCGCGCGGCATTCGTCGACTTCCTGAACGCCTGCCACAGCAGCGCATTCACTAGCCGATGGCTCGCGCGATTCAGCCAGCGCGGCAGCTTCCCCGGCGGCAGGAACGGCGACGCGAATTCGGCGGTCGGCGTGATCGGGATCATGCCCGTGCCGATTGCCGGGATGCGGCGATATTCTGCGACCGACAAGCCGACGAACGACACGAGCCCCGACACCAGGAGCGCGTCGCACCCGACCGACGCATCCGCCACTTCGCGCATCCACGCGGCCGTGTTCGCATTCGCGATCGCCGCGAGCGCCTTCGACGTATCGGTGAAGCCGCCGCGCCCGCGCACCGCATCGGCCAACGCGCCTTCCGGCGCAATCGCACGACGGATATCGCCGGACAGCGGCGCCGACGGCACGCCAAGTGCGGCGGCCAACCCGAGCGTCGCCGCATCGGCCAGCAGCCGGACCTCGTGCCCGGCATCCATCAGCGCGCGGCCGAGCGCCGCGAGCGGACGCGTGTCGCCTTCGGT
This sequence comes from Burkholderia sp. KCJ3K979, assembly GCF_016759955.1. Classification (NCBI taxonomy): domain Bacteria; kingdom Pseudomonadati; phylum Pseudomonadota; class Betaproteobacteria; order Burkholderiales; family Burkholderiaceae; genus Burkholderia; species Burkholderia sp. KCJ3K979. Next base: position 17,082 of record NZ_JACFYV010000060.1, on the reverse strand, counting down.
GCCGTAGGTGGCGATGACGAGTTTCATGCGGAGCTCCTCGTGCACGACGGAAAAGAATGGTTTCGTAAAAGTGCACGTCGTATACTAATGCAATTCGTACACTTTCAGTCAACCGCCCTGCCATGACGATTCCGACCGACGATCCGGGCCGCCGCGCGCGCAAACGCATCCAGATGCTCGCGCATCTCGCCGCGACCAGCGCACGCCTGTTCGATGCGCACGGCTACGAGGCCGTCACGATGGAGCAGATCGCCGCCGAGGCCGATGTCGCGAAACGGACGCTGTACAACCACTTTCCGACGAAGGAAGCCGTGCTCGCGCACTGGCTCGAAGGCGAACTCGCGCGCGATCTCGTGCATCTGCAGCGCGACGTCGCGCGGCGCAAGACCTTTGCGTCGCGCCTCGGCTGCGTGCTTGACGCGTCGGCCGCCTGGTGCGAGCACCATCCCGCGTACCTGCTCGCGTACCTGCGACATCGCTTCCTGAGCATCGGCGCAGCCGAACCGGAGCGTGCGGGAGAGAACGGCAGCGATATCGCGCTGGTGTGGCAGCAACTGATCGCAGCCGGCCAGCAGACCGGCGAACTGAACGCCGCGCTGCGGGCCGATCAGCTCGCGACGTGGTTCCATCACCTGTATCTCGCGGCGATGCTGCGCTGGCTGACCGTGCCGGGGCTATCGCTGAAACGGGAGTTTCAGTCGGTCGCGAAGCTGTTTATCGAAGGCGCGGAAGCGAAACGGTGACGCAGCCGACGCGTCGCGTGGCGCACACATTTTGTTACAACGAACCCACACTTCGCATGCCAAATTTCCCGCGCAGCAGTATGCTGATGCCGTACGGTTGCGCATTGTGCGTCGGGCAATCCGTCGTTCGCACGCGACACGCGCCGCCGTCGCGACCGCAATCACGCGTTGCAAGGAGGGTTGTGATGGCTACCACGCATCAGCACTTCCACCTCGAACTACGGCACGCCACTGCGCCGACCTACTTCATCAGTTACCTGTTCCCCGCGTTGCTGTTCGTCTACGAACTGCTGCGCGTCGGCCAGTGGATTCGCGATCACGGGATGCAATTCATCGCGTTCAAGCAGATGGGTTACGAGTATCTGCTGATGCTGCTGTTCGTCGGACTGCAGATCGTCGTCGAGGCGATCTTTCTGCTCGGCGCGGCGATGCGCAAGGATCATCGCGATTTCGAGCACCGCTTGCCGAACGTGATTCTCGGCATCGGTCTGTCGATCGTACTGCTGGCGATCGATCTCGCGATCCAGCTTTCGTTCTGACGGCCGGCGGGCGTCCGCCCGCTGGCGATGACGAACGCTCAGGCGCCCGCGTCGCGCAGCAGCGTCGCGACGGCGGCCAGCACGTCGTCCGTTCGCTCGCGGTGCGGCAGGTGTCCGCAGCGGGCGAGCAACAGGAACGACGACGGCCCCGCGACGCGCGCGGCGATCCGCTTCGGATGCACGTCGGACCCGTATTCGTCGTCTTCGCCGTGAATCGCGAGCGTCGCGCACTGCACGCGCGGCAAGTCGTCGTCGAGGCTCCAGTCGCGAAACGCCGGCGACAGCCACGTATCGACCCACGCGCGCAGCACCCATTCGGCCTTGTCGCCGTGATAGCGCGCGAGCCGGTCGAGCTGCCCCGGTTCGTCGAACTGCCGCCCTGCGTCACGAATGCCGGCCAGCGTGCGATCCTCGACGAACGCCTGCGCGGCGACCGTCACGAGGCCGCGACAACGCGCCGGATGCGCGGCCGCACAGCCGACCGCCATCCCGCCGCCGACGCTGTGCCCGAACGCGACGAACGCATCGACACCGAGCTGCGCCAGTACCGCAGCGAATGCATGATCGGCCTCGTCGCGCACGAACGTCGTGCCGAGCGTGCCGGGATGCCGATCGGAGCGGCCGAAACCGAGACGGTCGTACGCGATCACGTCGCGTTGCGTCCCGTGGGCGAGCTGGGCGGGAAAGTCGCGCCACAGGTCGACGCAGCCGAGCGAATCGTGCAGCAGCACGATAGGCGCGGCCGCGTGCCGTGCCGGCCCCGCATGCCAGCGTTTCGCAAAGAGCCGCCCTTGCGGCGTCTCGACGGTCGTCTCCTCGGTCACGATATCGGTCATGTGTCGGTCGTCTGCATGAAAGCGGCCGCCCGTCGGCGGCCGCATCGAATCCGGGCATGGTGGCCTGCCGGCGCGCGCAGCGTCAAGAAAAGCCCCTGCCGCCCGTGCGTTCATTCGGGCTGCGGCGGCAGGTACTCCATCTGCGCTTCGTCGTACAGCCGGTAGATCAGCGCCTGCATCGCGCGGATGTCCTCCGATTCGTCGAGCATGCGCATGCTCATGATGATCGGCGACACGAGGTTCGGATCGTCGAGCGGCTTGTAGCTGATGTCGTCGCGCTTGAGCCCGTACACACTCTGCGGCACGACCGACACGCCCTCGCCCATCGCGACGAGGCCGAGCGCGATCTGCAACTCGCGCGTCTCGTAGATCCTGCGCGGCTGCAACGCGCGGTCGTGGAAGGCCGCGAGCACCTGGTCCGCATAGCTCGGGCGCGGCGCCTTCGGAAAGATGATCAGCGTGTCGTTGACGAGATCGTGCAGTGACAGCACGGGCTTCGCGCTGTCGAGCACGTGGCCGACCGGCAGCGCGACGATCATCCGCTCCTCGCGCAGCACGACGCGCCGCACGCTCGGGTCCTCATGGCGGATGCGCCCGAACCCGACGTCGATGCGCCCTTCCTTGAGCGCCTTGATCTGATCCATCGTCGACATCTCGTGCAGGCTCAGCTCGACGGCCGGATATTCGCTGCGAAAGCGCCGGATGATCTTCGGCAGCATCCCGTACAGCGTCGAGCCGACGAAACCGACCGACATGCTGCGCTCGATCTTGCCGACCCGCTTCGTCATCGATTCGAGTTCGGTGGTCTGCGCGAGCAGTTGCACCGCATGCGAATAGAAGAAGCGCCCGGCATCGGTCAGCTTCAGCGGCCGCGCGGTGCGCTCGAACAGCGGCACGCCGAGCGCTTCCTCGAGCTGCTGGATCTGCCGGCTCAGCGGCGGCTGCGCGATATGCAGCCGTTCCGCCGCCCGCGTGAAATTCCGCTCTTCGGCTACCGCGACGAAGTAGCGGAGGTGTCTCAACTCCATGTTCGAATCCTCCCGGGACAGGCAACGGACGCTCATCCGGCGCCGCGCGGACAGCGTCCGCACCGGTCACCCTCGCCGGCTTCGTACCGGCCTCCTCGATCGCCTGCTTCCCGATCCCGTCACGATACCTCAGCCGGCGCCGAAACCGGCTCGAGCCGCGTCGTGCTCGCGGCGACGCCCGGGGCCGCACAAAGCAAAACGGGAAGCCGCGTGGCTTCCCGTTCGTTCACCGACGCCGCGCCGCGGCATCGTGCCGACCGCATCACACCTCGGTCGCGTACAACGCGTCGCGCTGCTCGTGGCTCAGCGAGTCGAGCGGCACGTCCGGCAACTGATAGCAGATCATCGTGCCGTACAGCTCGGCCAGGCAGTTGCTGCCGGCGTCGAGTGCGTAGCCGTCCTCGCCGTCCGGCGCCGGCGGGTACACTTCGCGCCACGCATTGATCGCGGCTTCGATTCGCACGATGGAAACGGGTCCGGCCTTCCGCTCGGCGGGTGATGCGCTCATGGATTCCTCTGGGTTGCGCGCTCCGCGGGCCGTGCGGCCCGGATGGAACGATGAAAACGCCGGGCATCTCGCCGGCCGCCGCGCGTCGCGCGCGCCGGATGCCGATCCGCGCCGCGCCTGTCGCGCCGGCCGGGCCGTGGCCCGGTAGGGTCGGGCAATATAACCGGCTTTGACCCCGTGCAGGCAATAGCCGGGCAAAAAAAACGGGAAGCGCGCGGCTTCCCGTTTCGTCGCCCGTCGCGCGGCCGCGTGCCGCGCCGGCGTCAGCCCGTGGTTTCGCGGTTCGCCACCGGCGGCCGCTGCGCGCCGCGGCTCGCGGCGATCCACGGCGCGATCTCCATGTCCTCGTAGCGCACGAACCGGCTCTTCTTCAGGAACCGGAAGCCGAGCCACACGACGACGAACAGCGGAATGCCGACATAGGTCGCGGCCACGCCGGCCCAGTCGATCCGGTTCGCGAGAAACGCCTGGTAATCCTGGCCGAGCGCGATCACGAGGCACAGCACGAACGCGAACAGCGGGCCGAACGGGAACCACTTCGACTGATACGGCAACTGGTCGAGCGAGTAACCCTGCTTCACGTAGCCCTTGCGGAACCGGTAGTGGCTGACCGCGATGCCGAGCCACGCGATGAAGCCCGTCATCCCCGATGTATTCAGCAGCCACAGGTACACGGTCTTGTCGCCGTACAGCGACGTGAAGAAGCACAGCGCGCCGACGGCGGTGGTCGCGTACAGCGCGTTGCGCGGCACGCCGCCCGGCGACAGCTTCGCGAACACCTTCGGCGCGCGGCCTTCGGTCGCGAGGTTGTAGAGCATCCGCGTCGACGCATACATGCCCGAGTTGCCGGCCGACAGCACGGCCGTCAGGATCACCGCGTTCATCACGCCGGCCGCGAACGCGAGGCCCGCGTGGCGGAACACCAGCGTGAACGGGCTGACGCCGATGTCGGTCACGTCCGTCTTCAGCAGGTTCGGGTCGGTATACGGAATCAGCACGCCGATCACGAAGATCGCGAACACGTAGAACAGCAGGATGCGCCAGAACACCTGGCGCACCGCGCGCGGAATCGTCGTGCGCGGGTTTTCCGATTCGCCGGCCGCGACGCCGATCAGCTCGGTGCCCTGGAACGAGAAGCCCGCGATCATCGCGACGCCCATCAGCGCCGGCAGGCCGCCCGCGAACGGTGCGTCGCCGATCGTCAGGTTGCCCCAGCCGTTGGCCGGCGCGCCCTTCAGAATGCCGAAGATCATCAGCAGTCCGACGCCGATGAACGCGACCACGGTGACGACCTTGATCAGCGCGAACCAGTATTCGGCTTCGCCGAAACCGCGCACGGTGAGCGCATTGAGCAGGAACATCACGGCAAGGAACGCCGCGCTCCACCACACGCCGGGCACGTCCGGAAACCAGTAGTGCATCACGAGCTGCGCGGCCACGAGCTCCACCGCGATCGTCACCGCCCAGTTGTACCAGTAGTTCCAGCCGAGCGCGAAACCGAAGCCTTCGTCCACGTATTTCGCGCCGTAGGTCGCGAACGAGCCCGACACCGGCATGAATGCGGCCATCTCGCCGAGGCTCGTCATCAGGAAGTAGACCATCAGGCCGATCAGCATGTACGCGACCATCGCGCCGCCGGGGCCGGCCTGCGAGATCGATGCGCCGGACGCGACGAACAGGCCCGTGCCGATCGAGCCGCCGATGGCGATCATCGTCAGGTGGCGCGCCTTCAGCGCGCGATGAAGCTTGGGTGGGTTCGCGGACGAACCGGGTGGGTCGGAATTCGGAATGGCGGACATAAACGAGACGAACGTTGAGCAGGCCGGCATCCGTAGCCGGCGCATGCGGTATCGGAGCGCGGGGCGCGTCCTGCGATGCGGCCCCGATACGCGTTGCGCGGCGGGCGCCTGCGGCGAAGCGCGGATTCTACCTGATTCGATAGGGGGACAGCTGCGCTCGCCCCGCCCGCCGCCACCGCCGCGGATTTTGCAGAATCAACGGGTTGGCCGTGTCGGCCGCGCCACTGCCGCCCGGCGTCGCGAAACCCTCGATGATGATCGGGTCATTCGATTTTCATTTCCCCCGCCGCGCGTAATCCTGTCTCGATCCGCCAAATACCGGATTCAATACGCAAAATCGACCGATCAGCGCGTTATTAATCAGACGAAAAGGCCGACACTGGCGATTGATTCAAATCAAATCGCCCGCGCGCACTGCGGTAATGATGCGTAACCGTTTCGAATCGCCGTGGCCGCATGCATGTTTTGCATGCGCGGGCGAATTTCAGGAATTCGCGGGATAATGACGCTTAATTCGAAATAATCAGCGCGTGGAACCGCCAGTGACGCGAGTAGCCGCCGCCCGCCACCCCCGAGGATGAAGTCATTCCCGCTGCCCGCCACGCTGCGCCGCCATACCGCGTCGATCGTGGCACGCATTCTGTCGCCCCGCGGCGTACTCGTGGCGGGCATCGTCCTGCTGATGTTCAGTTGGGGACTTTCCACGTCGCTATTAATCGAGGCGCGACGCGACGCGTATGGCCATGCGGTCGAAAATGCGCGCAACCTGATGCTGCTGATCGAACGCGATATCGCGCGCAATATCGAACTCTACGATTTGTCGCTGCAAAACGTCGTCGATGGCGTGGCCGATCCGGAACTGATGACATTGCCGCCGCGCCAGCGCCACCGATTGCTGTTCGATCGCGCGGCGACCGGCGCCTATCTCGGTTCGATTTTCGTGATGGATGCGCACGGTAATATCGCGATCGATTCGAGCGCGTCGCCCGCGCGACAAGGCAATTTCGCCGACCGCGACTATTTCACCGTGCACCGCGACCGGCTCGCACCCGGCCTCTACATCAGCCGGCCGTACGCGTCCCGGCTGCGCGGCGGCGCGTTGACGATCGCGCTGAGCCGCCGGATCAACCGGCCCGACGGCACCTTCGGCGGGATCGTCGTCGGCACGCTCAGCATCGACTACTTCCGCGCGCTGCTCGACGGCCTCGCGGTCGGCCGGCACGGCAGCGCGGCGATCGTCGAGGACAACGGCACGCTCGTATCGCGCCTGCCGTACGACACCCGGGTGGTCGGCCTCGACCTGCACGACTCGCCACTGTTCATCGACGCGCAACGCAGCCGCACCGGCGAGCTGACCGGAGTCGGCGCCATCGACGGCGTCCGGCGCGTCTATGTTTACAAGCATCTCGCCGGGCTGCCGCTGATCGTCGACGTCGCGCCCGCCGAGATCGACATCTACGCGTCGTGGCACCACCGCGCGATCTGGACCGTCGTGCTGATGAGCCTGTTCACCGCGTTCATCGCGTGGGGCTCGCTCGCGCTGTCGCGCGAGCTGAAACGCCGGCAGGAGGCCGAAGCGAAGCTGTACCGGCTCGCGCACACCGATTCGCTGACAGGCCTCGACAACCGCGGCACGTTTGACACGGTGCTCGCGAAGGAGACCCAGCGCGCGTCGCGCAGCGGCCGCCCGTTGTCCGTGCTGTTCGTCGACGTCGATCACTTCAAGGCGTTCAACGACTACTACGGCCACCCGGCCGGCGACGACGTGCTGCGCCAGGTCGCGCAATCGCTGTCGCGCTGCCTGCGCCGCGACAGCGATCACGTCGCGCGCTACGGCGGCGAGGAATTCGTCGTCACGCTGCCCGACACCGACGGGCCAGGCGCGGCAACCGTCGCCGAAGGCATCCGGCGCGCGATCGCGGAGCTCGGGATCGAGCACGTGAAGAGCCAGTACGGGCGCGTCACGGTCAGCATCGGCACGGCCACCGCCGACGACGGCCGGATGAACGCCGCGACGCTGCTGCGGCGCGCCGACGAAGCGCTTTACCGCGCGAAATCGGGCGGCCGCAACCGCGTGCTGGACGCGCAGTCGACCGCGGCCGACGCGTGACGCGCCATGCCGTGGCCGGATGCGGCTGCCCGGCGGCCCCGCCGTGGACAGCCCACCTATGTTCGGCTAGCGTTACGTCTGCTGCGCAGGCGGCGCGGCGCCGGCCCGCGCGGGCCGCCGTGCGCGTTCCGGCCACTTCCGCTTCGTCATGACTGCCCCGCTCCCGACCCGACTGCCGCCTCTCGTGCGCCACGCGCTCCGCCCGCTGCTCGACCCGTACCGCCGCTACCGGCACGCGAAGCTGATCCACGCGGCGCGCGTCGCGCTCGCGGTGCTCGTGTCGATCGCGCTGTCCACGGGGCTGAATGTGCCGCATGGCGAGTGGTCGACGATCACCGTGCTGATCGTCGTCGGCGGGCTGCAGCATCACGGCAACATCCGCAAGAAGGCGGCCGAGCGCGCGCTCGGCACGTCGATCGGCGCGCTGGCGGGGCTCGGGCTGATCCTCCTCTACTCGTTCCTGCACGCGCCGTTCGCGATCTACCTGCTGATGGCGGTCGGGTGCGGCGTCTGCGCGTATCACGCGATCGGCAAGGCCGGCTACATCGCGCTGCTGTCGGCGATCACGATGGTGATCGTCGCGGGGCACGGCGACAACGAGATCGTCGACGGCCTGTGGCGCGCGGTGAACGTGCTGGCCGGCATCGCGATCGCGCTGGCGTTCTCGTTCGCGCTGCCGCTCTACGCGACCTACTCATGGCGCTACAAGCTCGCCGACGCGCTGCGCGCGTGCGCGGCCGTGCATGCGCGGCTCGCGGGCGACCGGCAGGTCACCGACGACGCACACCTGAAGGAAATGGCCGCGCTGAGCACGCTGCTCGTGCAGTTGCGCTCGCTGATGCCGTCGGTGTCGAAGGAATGCGAGACGTCGATGACGCAGCTCGAGGCGATCCAGCGCAGCCTGCGCCTGTGCATCGGTTATCTGGAGATCCTGTCGAGCGCGCTGCCGGCCGCCGACGACGTGGCGGCCCGCGAATACATGCGCGTCGAGATGAAGACCTTGAACCGGCGCATCCGCGACACGCTGGTCGGCGCGAGCCGCGCGCTCAAGTTCGGCACGCCGAGCCGGCTTGCCCCGCGCCGGCGGCCGGTCGACCCGCTGCACGACGCGCCGCCGCCGCAGTTGTCCGGCTACGTGTCGATCACGGCCAAGCTGGCCGGCGAAGTCGATCAATTGCGCGAGCGGCTGCTCGATACCGCTCGGTCGTGGAATATCTGAGGGGCCGGATGGGTGCGCAATTCTTTCATATGCCTTTCGATGAAATGAAGCGACGCGCCGAGGAGCGCGAACTGGGTTGACGGCCGATCCGGCCCCGGAAATCCGGCCGGCGGCCGGCTTGTCCGCGCGCGTTTCGGCGGCGACGCAACGCCGTCCGGCACGGTGTTCTCCAGCCGGCTCACCGCCCGTCAGGCCCGCCGCGACAGGCGCGACGCCGGTTCCGCACCAAAATCAACCCTTGCCCCAACTTCCCGGACAGCCGATACTCGCATATTCCGCGAAATACGATCCCACCGGCTTCAATCCACGGTAATTCCTATGAGCACGATTCTCGAAAGCCTCCCGACCGGCCAGAAGGTCGGTATCGCCTTCTCCGGCGGCCTGGACACCAGCGCCGCGCTGCACTGGATGAAACTGAAGGGCGCCGTCCCGTACGCATACACGGCGAACCTCGGCCAGCCCGACGAAGACGATTACGACGCGATCCCGAAACGCGCGATCGAATACGGCGCAGCCGGCGCCCGCCTGATCGACTGCCGCGCGCAGCTCGTCGCCGAAGGCATCGCGGCGCTGCAAAGCGGCGCGTTCCACATCACGACCGCCGGCGTCACGTACTTCAACACGACGCCGATCGGCCGCGCCGTGACGGGCACGATGCTCGTCGCCGCGATGAAGGAAGACGGCGTCAACATCTGGGGCGACGGCAGCACGTACAAGGGCAACGACATCGAGCGCTTCTACCGCTACGGCCTGCTCGTGAACCCGGATCTGAAGATCTACAAGCCGTGGCTCGACCAGACGTTCATCGACGAGCTCGGCGGCCGTGCCGAAATGTCGGAATTCATGAACCAGGCCGGCTTCGCGTACAAGATGTCGGCCGAGAAGGCGTATTCGACCGACTCGAACCTGCTCGGCGCGACGCACGAGGCGAAGGATCTGGAAAGCCTCGAAAGCGGCATCAAGATCGTGAACCCGATCATGGGCGTCGCGTTCTGGCGCGACGACGTGAAGATCGCCGCCGAGGAAGTGACGGTGCGCTTCGAAGCCGGCCAGCCGGTCGCGCTGAACGGCGTCGAGTTCAAGGATCAGGTCGAGCTGCTGCTGGAAGCGAACCGCATCGGCGGCCGCCACGGCCTCGGCATGAGCGACCAGATTGAGAACCGGATCATCGAGGCGAAGAGCCGCGGCATCTACGAAGCCCCGGGCCTCGCACTGCTGTACATCGCGTACGAGCGTCTCGTCACCGGCATCCACAACGAAGACACGATCGAGCAGTACCGCGAGAACGGTCGCCGCCTCGGCCGCCTGCTGTACCAGGGCCGCTGGTTCGACCCGCAGGCGATCATGCTGCGCGAAACCGCGCAACGCTGGGTCGCACGCGCGATCACCGGCGAAGTGAAGATCGAACTGCGCCGCGGCAACGACTACTCGATCCTGAGCACGAAGTCGCCGAACCTCACGTATCAGCCGGAACGCCTGTCGATGGAGAAGGTGGCATCGACGTTCTCGCCGCGCGACCGGATCGGCCAGCTGACGATGCGCAATCTCGACATCACCGATACGCGCGACAAGCTGCGCGTGTATTCGCAAGTCGGGCTGCTGACGCCGGGCGAAACGTCGGCGCTGCCGCAGATCAAGGGCGACGGCGACAAGTAAGTCGCGTCGTTCGACGCCGTGCCGCATCGCTTGCATGCGGCACGGTCGGGCAGGCTGCCCGTTTGGTACATCGTTACGCACGCAGCCTGCCGCTTCCCCTCTCCCCGCCTGTCCGCTTTCCCGCCGTATTCGCATCCCGCCGCGTGACACCTCAACGGCACTGCACCGCCGCGCCAGTCATGGCAAGCTGCGAATCGTCCGATTCCTGCGTCGACTCATGACCCTCCTGACCGTCATTCACCTGAACGGCCCGATCAACAGCGGCAAGACGACGATCGGCCTCGCGCTCGCACGCGTGCTGCCCGATGCGCGCTTCATCGACGGCGACGATCACGATGCGCCCGAAGACGCGCCGTTCGACGTGCAATGGGCGATCGCGCTCGAACGCCTCGTCACGCAGATCACAACCGCACGCGAACGCCATCTGGTCATCGCCTATCCGATCGGCGAAGCGGAATTCGAATGGCTGCGCGTGGCCTGCGACGCGCGTGACGCGCGCTTGTTCGTCGTCACGCTCGCGCCGCCCGAAGCGGTCGCGGCGTCGAATCGCGGCTCGCGTGCGTTGACGGACTGGGAGCGCAACCGGATCGCCGAGATGTATCGGGAAGGGTATGCGGCGCGGGCGTTCAGTGATTGCATCATGGATACTTCGCTGTCGCCGCCCGATGCTTGCGCTGCGGACATCGTTCGATACGTCGCCGTACCGGACAGTTCGTCTCAGTCCGCTGGCGTCACTCCGTCGGCTTCAACGTAAGAATCATTTCCCCCGGTACGTGGCCGCTGTCGTCCGGCGGCATCGGCGCGGATCGCTGGACCGCTTGCACGGCAGCCATGTCCCACGCTGCGTTGCCGCTGCTGCGGCGAACGGTGATCGACAGCAGCGCTCCATTCGGATCGCTTCGGACCGCGATGACCGTTGCCAGATCGAGCAACGGTCCGGACCAGACGATGTTCGGACGAATGCGTCGCCGCACGCGCGTCGGGTAGTCCGGTGCAGAGTCCGAGGCGGCCGCTGCCTGCGCCAACGCGACATTCCTGCTTTTCGCATCTAGGTCCGCCGCAACGATCGACCAGTCGCGATACGGTTGCGGTGTGGCCAGCAACGCGCGGTTGAAAATGCGCACATTCCTGCACCAGTCCTCGGCCGACGCTCCGGCCGGGTCGACGACCGTCGCGGCAACGGCCCGAATATCGTCGGCGCTGCCGTTCAGGACGGCCTGTAGCGACTTGGCCACATGGGCCGATGCCTGCGCGCGCTGCGCCTCGGTGACTTCGGCAAGCGGAGCCTGCTGTGCGGATTTTCGGAACATCGCCAACGTGACGTTGAAGTACGCGTCGACCTCCGCGTCGGACATCGTGCCCAGCGGCAGGTAACGTGAGATCACGAGCGCCGAACTCTTGTTTCCGCCGCAGTCCCGAGGAGCGCTGTCGAACGCCTTGAGCGTCAGTTCAACCAGCATGCTGCGTTCTTCGGGTGCAAGCCGAAGAACGGCATCTGAAAAAAAGGCCGCGCGCACCGACGGACTCAGCGAAAAGACGTTCGCATGATTCGGCCCGTTACCCATGAAACGGCCGACGTCGGGATCGTCGCGCATGCGCTCACCCCAGCGCCGAAGTTGAGCGGCCCTGGGCGAATCCGGTGCAACACCGATTCGTTTCAGCATCGCGGCCTGAACGGCCGCCCCGAGCGACAACGGCGGCGCCGACGAAGAGGCCGGCGCAGGCGACACCGCGCCCACGACCGATGTCGACGCGGCCGTTACCGGCGATGCTCGCCCGACCGGGGCTGCGTTCGCCGCCTGCGGTGACACGATGGCGGGCTGCGCATCGCGCCGAGGCGCAGGCACACCTACGAACGGCGTGCCGAAATTGAAAACGGTGTGCTGAATCACCCGGTGCGCGATGCCGTCGACAACGTACGGCGCGCAAGTCGACTGGGCAACCGCCTCGCGCGCTGCATCATCGAGCTGCTGATTACCGCTGCTCTTGTCGACGATCGCTAGGTCGATCCGACCGGCCGTGTTGACGACGTAGGTCACGCGCACGCTGCCGCGGATTCCCTGTTGGCGTTCCAGCGACGAATAAACAGGCCGTCTGATACGGCAAGGTACCCCGCCGGCCGGACTCAACGCATCGGCAAATGCCGATGGATCGGGGGAACCGTCAACACGCGCAACATCACGCGTAACCGGGCCGCACGCAGCAAGCAAAAGCAGCGCCCCTGCGCTGGCGAGCACCGCGATGTACTGCATCTTCGTCATTGCTTTCATTTTGATTATTGTTTGCGAACCGGTAGCGGCGTGATCATGTCGCGAAAATCTAGCACAGCCGCCCCTGATCGTCCGCAACATCCGCGTGACGGATCGCGGCGATGCCGTGCATCGGAATTCTCACGAACATCCGAGCGATGACACGATGTCATGGCCCAACAACAACTGATGCGAAGCCAGCACTACGTTCTACGTATCTATCATAAAGGTTGCGCACAAGGGAGATAGAAAACGATCTGGTATCCGAAGCACTGCACGATCTGGCAAACCAAAGACGCTTCGCCACCAGCCCCGACACGATGTTCGCGTCCAACAACATGGCGGGGCTCGGGGTCATCGCGAGTGCAGCGACACCAGCCATCTTTCCGCTTCGGACCATGCCGCAACGATCACGATAATCGCATCCAGTGAACGCTACGTCGATTCGTCGACAATGGCAGCTTGCCCGGCAACGGAACGCATCGCAAACGCGGTATCACGCCGCCCGGCATGCAAGACGCGCACCGGACGGGCCCGGTCAACGACTGTACGGCGCACCCGATGCCGCCGCTTCCCGCACCCCCTTCCGGCTCAACATCAGCGTGACGACCGCCGACACCGCGAGCGTGCCGGCCACCACGTACAGCCCCGCCGCATACCCGCCCGTCGCGTGCTTGAGCCAACCGATCGCGAACGGCCCGACGAACCCGCCGAGATTGCCGATCGAATTGATCATCGCGATCCCCGCCGCCGCGCCGGCCCCCGACAGGAACGCACTCGGCATCGCCCACAGCGGCGCCTTCGCCGCACTGATCCCGATGTTGACGACGACCAGCGCGAGCACGGTCAGCAGCGCCGTGCTCGCCTGCCCCGCGAACACGAAGCCGATACAGGCCAGTACGCACGGAATCACGACGTGCCACGTGCGCTCGCCAGTGCGATCCGAATGCCGCGCCCACATGATCATCGCGACCACGGCGGCGATGCTCGGAATGCCGGTCAGCAGGCCCGTCTGCAACGCGGTGAAGCCGAACTGCTTGACCATCAGCGGCGCCCACAGGCCGAGCGTATAGAGCCCCGCCGACGTGCCGAAATAGATCAGCGCGAGCGCCAGCACGCGCGGATCGCGCAGCGCCTGCCACGCACCGGCCGTGTGCCCGGCGTGCGTGTGGCGCGCGTCCGCTTCTGCTTTCAGCTTCGCGATCAGCCAGTCGCGCTCGTCGGCGCGCAACCACGCGGCCTGCGACGGCGCATCGGTCAGGCACTTCAGCACGACGAAGCCGAGCACGACCGCCGGCAGCGCTTCGACGATGTACAGCATCTGCCAGTCGGCGAGCCCGAACATCGGCGGCATCTGCATGATCGCGCCCGACAGCGGCGAACCGATCGCGGTCGAGATCGGCGCGGCCGCCATGAACCACGCGGCGGCCACCGCGCGCTGCTTCGCGGGAAACCACAGGCTCAGGTACAGGATGATGCCGGGGAAGAAGCCGGCTTCCGCCATGCCGAGCAGGAAACGCAGCACGTAGAAGCTGGTCGGCCCGGCCGCGAACGCGGACACGGCCGACACGATCCCCCACGTGATCATCACGCGCGCGATCCAGATGCGCGCGCCGACACGATGGAGGATCAAGTTGCTCGGTACTTCGAACAGAAAGTAGCCGATGAAGAACAGGCCGCCGCCGAACCCGAACGCGGTCGGCGACAGGCCGATCGCCTGGTTCATCGTCATCGCCGCGAAGCCGACGTTGACGCGATCGAGAAAGCTGACGAAGTAAAGCAGCATCACGAACGGAATGATGCGCCACATCAGTTTCCGCGCGACGCGGGTTTCCAGATCCGCTTGCATGTGTCTCCTCCTTCGAGGTCGGGCCGTGCGCCGTCGGTCGGTGGACCGCGAGCGCCGGCCGGCGCCCGGCTCGCGTCGGATGCGCGAGTCGCGGGCAGAAAAAATGCGTGAGTGAAACGAACGGTCGGCACCCGGGTGGCTGCGCACGCGCGCGGCCGCCCGCCCCGCGCCGCCGTCAGGCCGCGACCGCCGCGTTCGCGACACGCTCGCAGACGGCCGCCGTCACCTGCGCGGTCGTCGCACTGCCGCCGAGGTCGCGCGTATGCAGCGACGGGTCGGCCGTCACGGCCTCGATCGCATTCATCACGCGCGCGGCCGCTTCCGTCTCGCCGAGATGTTCGAGCAGCATCACGACCGACCAGAACGTGCCGACCGGATTCGCGAGCCCCTTGCCCATGATGTCGAACGCCGAGCCGTGGATCGGCTCGAACATCGACGGATAGCGGCGCTCGGGATCGATGTTGCCGGTCGGCGCGATGCCGAGGCTGCCCGCGAGCGCGGCGGCGAGATCGCTGAGGATGTCCGCGTGCAGGTTGGTCGCGACGATCGTGTCGAGCGACGCCGGGCGATTGACCATGCGCGCGGTCGCCGCGTCGACGAGTTCCTTGTCCCACGTCACGTCGGGAAACTCCTGCGCGATTTGCTTCGCGATCTCGTCCCACATCACCATCGCGTGCCGCTGCGCGTTGCTCTTCGTGATCACGGTCAGCAGCTTGCGCGGCCGCGACTGCGCGAGCCGGAACGCGAAGCGCATGATGCGTTCGACGCCGGCGCGCGTGAGGATCGATACGTCGGTCGCGGCCTCGATCGGATGGCCCTGGTGCACGCGACCGCCGACGCCCGCGTATTCGCCTTCGGAGTTCTCGCGCACGATCACCCAGTTCAGGTCATCCGGCCCGCAGCGCTTCAGCGGCGCGTCGATGCCGGGCAGGATGCGCGTCGGGCGCACGTTCGCGTACTGGTCGAAGCCCTGGCAGATCTTCAGCCGCAGTCCCCACAGCGTCACGTGGTCGGGCACGTCCGGGTCGCCCGCGGAGCCGAACAGGATCGCGTCCTTGCCGCGCAGCGCGTCGAGGCCGTCGGCCGGCATCATCGCGCCGTGCCGGCGGTAGTAATCGGCGCCCCAGTCGAAATCCTCGAACTCGAACGCGAAGCGGTCGCTGCCGCGGGCCAGCGCTTCCAGCAGTTGCTTGCCGGCCGGCACCACCTCCTTGCCGATGCCGTCGCCGGGAATCGTTGCGATACGGTAGGTCTTCATGCGGACATCCTCGATTGATCGTGAGCGTGAACGCACTTTACCGAACCGGGAGTGTGTAAACCGGGGCTATACTCAAAGCATCTTTAACTTCAATTCACGAATCCCGTCATGGCGGATACCGTCCAGCCGGCCGATCTCGGCTTCTTCTCGACGCTGGCCGCGTCGGGCAGCCTGAGCGCGGCCGCGCGCGAACTCGGGCTGACCGCGGCGGCCGTCAGCAAGCGACTCACGCAGATGGAGCGGCGCGCGGGCGTGACGCTCGTCAATCGCACGACGCGGCGGATGATGCTGACACCCGAAGGCGATGTGTACCTGGAATACGCGCGCCGGATTCTCGACCAGATGGACGAACTCGGCGAGCTGCTCGGCAGCGCGAAGCAGCGGCCGAAGGGGCTGCTGCGCGTGAATGCGACGCTCGGGTTCGGGCGCAGCCACGTCGGCCCGGCGATCTCGCGCTTCGTCGCGCGCTATCCGGAAGTGTCGGTGCAGTTGCAGCTGTCGGTGATGCCGCCGCCGCTCACCGACGACGCGTTCGACGTGTGCATTCGCTTCGGCGAGCCGCCCGACACGCGCGTCGTCGCGCGGCGGCTGGCGCCGAACCGCCGGCTGCTGTGCGCGGCGCCCGCGTATCTCGCGCGGCACGGGGTGCCCGGCACGCCGCACGACCTGACGCGGCACAACTGCATCGGCATCCGGCAAGGCGACGAAGGTTACGGCGTGTGGCGCCTGACGAGCGGGCGCGGCGCGGCCCGCCACACGGAAGCCGTGCGGATCAACGGCAACCTGACGACGAACGACGGCGAGATCGCGGTGAAGTGGGCGCTCGACGGACACGGCATCCTGATGCGTGCGGAATGGGATCTGCGCGACTATCTCGCGGACGGCAGGCTGGTCGTCGTGCTGCCCGATCATGAAACGCCGAGCGCCGACATCTACGCGGTGTATGCGCAGCGTCACCAGATGTCCACGCGGATTCGCGCGTTCGTCGACTTCCTGGCGGAAGAATTGGGGCGGCTCAGGGCGGTGTAGCGCGCCCGTTCCATACGCCGTGTGTGTCGGCTGTCGTTGCGTGATGCACGCGCACACCCCGACTCGCCCTATACGGCTGCACGGCTGGCCGTTCGGCCTCCGATGAAAATATTCCGGCGAATTTCGTGCTGAATCGCCAAAATATTTACATCGTTCGATACAGATCGGATGGATGGCCGGCGCGTTCCGCCTCGCGAGCGCTGCTCGAGGCCCTCCGTCAGTCTGCTGCCGTCACGCCACCGCTACCAGCCCGCTGTAC
>NZ_JACFYV010000005.1:0-90323 GCF_016759955.1 Burkholderia sp. KCJ3K979 | reverse complement strand
GTCGGCGAAGGCGCGATTCCGCTGTCGATCGGCTATTCGGAACTGATGCACCTGCCGCAGGGCGAGATGTTCGCGATGGTGCTGCCGCCGGTGATGCTCGGCAGCCTGACCGCGATCATCCTGTCGGGCGCGCTCGACATGCTCGGCAAGCGCCTGCCGCACCTGACCGGCAATGGCCGCCTGCAGGTCGGCGAAAGCGGCGACATGACGCCGGAGAACGAAGAGATCCGCGGTCACGTCGACGTCACGCACATCGCGGGCGCCGGCATCACCGCGATCACGCTGTACCTCGTCGGCCTGATGGCGCACAAGCTGTTCGGCCTGCCCGCGCCGGTCGCGATGCTGTTCCTCGCGGTGCTGGTGAAGCTCGCGCGTGCGGTGTCGCCGCCGCTGCAGGAAGGCGCGTTCGTCGTCTACAAGTTCTTCTCGACCGCCGTCACGTATCCGCTGCTGTTCGCGATCGGCGTCGCGATGACGCCGTGGGACAAGCTGACCGCCGCGTTCACGATCGTCAACGTGGTCACGATCGTGTCGACCGTCGCGACGCTGATGGGCACCGGTTTCGTGGTCGGCCGCCTGCTGAAGATGTACCCTATCGACACCGCAATCGTGAACGCCTGCCACAGCGGGCAAGGCGGCACCGGCGACGTCGCGATCCTGACCGCCGCGAACCGGATGCAGCTGATGCCGTTCGCGCAGATCGCCACCCGCATCGGCGGCGCGATCGTCGTCACGGTGACGCTGATCCTGGTCGCGCACTTCGGATAACGCGCGGCCGCGCGCACCGTCGCGCCGGCTGCTTCAGACGCGCCGCCGCCGGCCCCGCCGGCGCGCGGCGCGCGTCGTTGCGGGCGACCGGCGGCGGGCGACCGGCTGCGGGCGACCGGCTGCGGGCGACCGGCTGCGGGCGACCGGCTGCGGGAGCCGGCCAGCGGCGGCCGACGGTGGCGGACGGCCGACGTTGCGGGCTTCGATGAGGGCGAACGTGCAGAAGAGCTTCAAGGGAATCCCGTGGTGGGGCTGGGCCTCGGCCGCGGTGCTGTATGTCGGCGTGGCCGGCGCGGCCGTCGATTTCGCGTGGGAACGCGCGATCGACGCGCTCGAGGAGGCCGGCGCGCACCGGCTCGACCTGTATGCGTCGAGCCTGAAAAGCGAGCTCGGCCGCTTCGAGATCCTGCCCGGCCTGGTCGCGCGGCAGGACGGCGTGCGCGCGATGCTGAAAGCCGCGCCGAACGATGCGCCCGAGCTCGTGCATGCGGTGAACACCTACCTCGAAGCCGTGAACCGCGACGCGGGCAGCGGCGCGGTCGACGTGATCGATCTGCAAGGCGACGTGATCGCCGCGAGCAACTGGAACGAGACGATCAGCTTCGTCGGCACCAACGTGTCGTACCGGCCGTACTTCAAGGACGCGCTCGCGCGCGGCAGCGGCCGCTTCTTCGGCATCGGCACCAACACCGGCGTGCCCGGCGTCTACTTCGCGAGCGCGGTGCGCAGCGACGGCGTGCCGATCGGCGTGGCCGCCGTGAAGATCAGCGTCGACCCGCTCGAATCGGCATGGCGCGCGCCGGGCGTCGCCGCGCTGGTCGTCGACGGCAACGGCGTGGTCGTGATCTCGACCGAACCCGCGTGGAAATTCACCGCACTGCGTCCGATCACAGCGCAGCAACAGCGCGACATCCAGGCGTCGCGCCAGTACGCGGGCCGCACCGTCGACGCGCTGCCCTATCGCCGCATCGGCGATCGCAGCTCGGCCGCGTGGTTCGGCACCTTCCCCGATCCGCGCCACGCCGGCCGCACCACCCGCTATCTCGTGATGTCGCGCCCCGCGCCGCAAGCCGGCGATTCGCTGATGGTGCTGCTCGACATCGCGGGCGCACGACGCCAGCAGCAAACGGCGTTCGTGTTCGTCACCGGCGCGTTCCTGATCGTCGCGCTGCTGGCCGGCTATGCGATCCAGCGCCGCCGGGCGATCCTCGCACGGCTGAGCGCGCAGGACGCGCTGCGCCGCGCGAACGACCGGCTCGAACTGACCGTCGCGCAGCGCACCGCCGCGCTGACGGCCGCGAACGAGCGGATGCAGCGCGAGATCGACGAACGTGAACGCACCGAGCAGCGGCTGCGTGCGTCGCAGCAGGAAGTCGTGCACGCGGGCAAGCTCGCGGTGCTCGGGCAGATGGCCGCCGGCCTCACGCACGAACTGAACCAGCCGCTCGTCGCGATCCGCACGCTGTGCGACAACGCGCGCACGTTCTTCGAGCGCGGCCAGCCGGCGCCGGCGCTCGCGAACCTCGAACGGGTCGGCAAGCTGGTCGACGGCATGGCCGTGCTCACCGGCGAGTTGAAGACCTTCGCGCGCAAGCCCGACGTCGAGCGCGTCGCGGTGTCGCTGAACGAGGCCGTCGCGCATGCGCGGCTGATCTACGATGCACGGATTCGCGACGAAGGCGTGCGGCTCGACGTCAATATCGCACCCGGCACGACGGTCTCGGCCGAATCGAGCCAGTTGCAGCAGGTGATCGTGAACCTGCTCGGCAACGCGCTCGACGCGGTGCACGACGCGCCGGTGCGCCGCATCGTCATCGAGGCGGCCGAAACCAGCGATGCGGACGATGCGACCGACGCCGGCCGCGTGCGCCTGACCGTGGCAGACAGCGGCGCCGGCATCGCGCCCGACGTGCTGCCGCACCTGTTCGAGCCGTTCGTGACCACCAAGCCGCGTGGCCAGGGCCTCGGGCTCGGGCTCGCGATCACGTCGCGCATCGTCGAGGCGTTCGGCGCGAGGATCACCGCGACGAACCGCGACGAAGGCGGCGCGCAGTTCACCATCGAATTCGCGGCGGCGACGCCGCAACAAAGGACAGAGCATGGAAGATGAGATTCGGGTGCTGGTCGTCGAGGACGATGAAAACGTCCGGATCGGCGTCGAGCAGGCCGTCGCGCTCGCCGGATTCCCGGTCGACGCGTTCGCGGCGGCCGCCGACGCGCTCGCCCACGTCGCGCCCGGCGCGCCGGTGGTGATCGTGTCGGACGTGCGGATGCCGGGCATCGACGGGCTGCAGTTGCTCGACCGCGTGATGGCCATCGATGCGCAGATCCCGGTCGTACTGATCAGCGGCCACGCGGACATCTCGACGGCCGTCGGCGCGATGCAGGTCGGCGCGTACGACTTCATCGAGAAACCGTTCTCGTCGGACCTGATCGCCGGCCGCGTCGCGCGCGCGGTCGAGAAGCGTCGCCTGACGCTCGAGGTGCAGGGGCTGCGCGCGGCGCTGAACAACTGGCAGGGCATCGAGGCGTTCGTGCTCGGCAAGTCGCCCGCGATGGCCGACGTGCGCAAGAAGATCCTGCGCCTCGCCGATACGTCGGTGTCGGTGCTGATCACCGGCGAGACGGGCACCGGCAAGGAACTGATCGCGCGCAGCCTGCACGACTTCGGCGGCCGGCGCGACGCGCATTTCGTCGCGCTGAACTGCGGCGGCCTGCCCGAGCAGGTGTTCGAGAGCGAGCTGTTCGGCCATGAGGCCGGCGCGTTCACCGGTGCGATCAAGAAACGCATCGGCAAGATCGAATGGGCGGACGGCGGCACGCTGTTCCTCGACGAGATCGAGACGATGCCGATCGCGCTGCAGATCAAGATGCTGCGCGTGCTGCAGGAGCGCGTGGTCGAGCGGCTCGGCGCGAACGACCTGATTCCGGTCGACTGCCGCGTGGTGGCCGCATCGAAGGCCGATCTCGCCGGACTCGCCGCCGACGGGCGCTTTCGTGCGGACTTGCTGTATCGCCTCAACGTCGCGCAGATCGAATTGCCGCCGCTGCGCGAACGGCGCGAGGACGTGCCGCTGCTGTTCGAGCATTTCGTGCTCGCGGCCGCGCGGCGCTTCGGGCAGCCGGCGCCGGTCGTCACCGCCGCGCAGGTGTCCGAACTGATGACGCACGCGTGGCCCGGCAACGTGCGCGAACTGCAGAACGTGGCCGACCGCTTCGTGCTCGGGCTAACCGGCGACAGCCTGCTGTCGTCCGGCGAAGCGCCGGCCGTGGGCAGCACGCTCGCGGAACAGCTCGCGTATTTCGAGCGGATGCTGATCGAGGACATGCTGCGGCGTCACAACGGCAACGTCGCGGACGCGAGCGAGGCGCTCGGCATGCCGAAGAAAACGCTCTATCACAAGCTGCGCAACCTGCGGATTCCCGCGCGCGGCGACGCGGCGGCCGACGGCGGCGAATGACGCGCACGAGGACACGCACCCCAGCATGGATCGCATCGACATCACCGACCACGGCCGCATCACCGGCCATTTGATCCGCGGCGTCACGCACGCGCAGAAAACCTTCCGCCCGGGCGACTGGCCCGAGCGCCTCGCGGGCGTCATCACGCTGTTCGTCGGCGAGCGGCGGCCCGGCTATCCGTGCGCGCTGTCGCGGCTCGCGATGCCGGTCGTCGACGGCGGCGTCAAATGCCTGTTCGTGTCCGACGAATTGCGCGCCGTGTGCGCCGATGCGTTCGAGTTCGCGATGCAGTTCGCGGCCGACAATGATTTGCCGGTCGAGCTTCAGGGCGTGCCGGCGTTGACGGTGCGCTGACGCGTGGGCTGCGGCCGGCGCCCTAGGGCACTTCGCCGAACAGCGCTTCGAAACCGTTCTTGCACAGCCTGAGTAAATCCTCGGGCTCGATCTGCCGGTCGGGCCGCGGAATGTCCGCCGCTGCACGAATGGTGTCGTTCACTTCAGCGAAAAATGCGCCGACGCCCGCATCGAGGGACCTGCGCTGAGCATCCGACAACGTGGGTTCGAGGCGCTTCCAGACCGGGACAAGCTCGTCCTCGATCGCGCCGCCAAAAAGGAGCATCGCATCGTGGATGTAAAGCACATCCTGAGCGCGCTTTTCCGGAATCCTGTCGTCACGAATCAGCAGCTTCTGGACCATGAAGCTCACCGGATTGGGGATACGTAGGTCGACCAGTGCATCGCCACACCCTGACTCCTCGGCGGGAATCGTCACGAGCCAAGGTTCGTGCAGCAGTATCTCCAGATGGCGCAGCTTCTGTGCAACAACGCCGGCATTCGCCTCCGTTGCGTCTTGCTCCATCCGCCTCGTGACCTTGTTGCGCCGCAAGGGGCTACCTGTCAGCGGCGTAAGAAATTCTGCGTAAAACCCGTTGGCTTGCTTGCCGAGGGTGTAACGCATCGCCGGCGGTTTGAACCCGCCGGCGAAATTCGGTTCCTCCTTGAAACCCGCGCTTTCGAGCGCCTTCTTGATATCTCCTTCGAGTACCTCGCGTTCTGCGTACGCGACGTCGGCATCCTGCGTGAAGATCGGCTTGTGGTCGGGCTTCCAGGCACGCGGCTCATACGAATAGAGCCGAAAAGCCCAGCCTCCGATGAAAACGATCCTGGCTCGCCACGGCGCCAACGTCATCGCGAGATTGCTGAAATCGGCCAATTCGCTCACGCACCTTCTCCAGTCACGTTCACGAGCACGCCGTGCTCCAGTTCAGCCGCCTGCTCCGCCCCGCGCGCCGGGTGAGCGGAAACGTCGAGCCAGGTCTGGATGATGTCCGTGACCGGCAAACCATCGCGGTAGACAACACCCCGCCCCAGTGATTGGGGAAAGCCAGGCTGTTGCAAGACGAGATCGGGGCGCTCGCCCTCTTTGGCCCGACGCAGTGGTCGCCAGTTTTCGGCTTCCATCAGGCTAGGGACCCAGACCGTTGGCGGGACGCCGCTGACATGGCCGACACCGAGTGCATCGGCCGCGGCAAAAAGGCCGAGCGTGCCGCCCTCATTCTTGAGCACCTTGCGCAACTGGACGTCCGGCGCGGCCGGCACAAGAAACTTCATCGGCACCGCCGCTGCCTGCCTCAGGTATTCAGCCTTCCAGCGTTGAGCGAGTTTTCGCCGTTGCACGACCTTCAGGAACGGCTTCGTCTCGATGAAACCCTCCTGTTTGAGCGCATGGATCAGTCGCGTCGCCGTCATTACCGAGACATCGGCGGCACGCGCGAGGTCGGTCGCCGTGGTGTATCGCCGGCCCTCCGCACCGATAAGGTTCTCTCTCTTGATATCGATCGCGAGCAGGAGCTTGAGCATCCACTGGTTCAGATCCGAGAATGCCAGCCCCGGCTGGACACTGCGACTACGGCTGTAGGAACGAGTCGACTGCCCCGGATGCTCGGAAATATCCAGCCCCGGAAACCGGACATATCGCGTTCCGTCGGCCGAGAGTACGGCGAAGGGCTCACGGTCGGCGAACTCAGCGTGAAAATCGGCCAATCGCTGGATGAGCGACGGCGGAGCACTGCCGACCCAAATCAGAATCGCGGGCCGCATCTTCTGCCGTTTCGCGTATGCACGTGCCTCGAGGAGCGCCTGAGCAAAGAGCGCGGTAACGCGATCAGCACGCCCCTCGTTGAACGTCTTGAGGTTCGCGACGTACGTTTGGCCCTTGTCATTGCTCAGGATGAGGTCTCCGACATGATCCTGAGCAATCTCCTCGACCACGCGCCACCCCTCTGCTTTCTCGAACAACGTCCGGAAAGCGTCAAGCGCAACGCGCGCCGGCATAGGGTTCGGCAGCGATCTCATATCACACTCACTTGGCCAAGTGATATCACTTGGGCGCGTTAAATGACATGGCCATGTTATGACCATCTCGACCGCGCCGCAAGTGTCCCTCGCTCCGACATCGCTTTCACACCGTCATTGTTGATGCTCGGCCACCGAGATCCTCTATGCAGGAACCCCACACGGATGCAGCCGAGTCGTATGCGAATCGTCAGCCCCCTCAGCCCGACAAGTGTTTCCAGCCGAGCCATCAATAAAATTGATCGTGACGATGAAAATTATGCGTTTTCCTTGCAGGTCGCCGTGATGCATAGTTGCGTCGTGTTGACGCACCTTTGAGTCTTTCAGTCATGAACATGCGAATCGAGCCGTCCGTGCTCGCGAACCCCGACCTGCAATTTGCGACGCTTTCGTCAGGCATCAGCCTGCCGTATGTCGAGCGGGGCAGCGGTGCGCCGATGGTGTTCGTGCACGGCTCGCTGTGCGACTACCGCTACTGGGATCCGCAGCTTGCGGCGTTGTCGGCCCACTACCGCTGCATCGCGCCGAGCCTCAGCCACTACTGGCCGGCCGTCGAAGCGGGCATCCAGGACGAGTTCAGCTGGCAGAACCACGTCGACGAGCTCGCCGAATTCATCGATGCGCTCGATCTCGGCCCCGTGCACCTGGTCGGCCATTCGCGCGGCGGCAGCGTCGCGTTCAACGTCGCGCGCCAGCATCCGCACCTCGTCGAATCGCTGACGCTCGCCGATCCGGGCGGCCCGCTCCAGCAGCCGGGCGTGCGCGAAGCCGCGCTGCCGGCCGCCGCCCTCGCGCTGCGCACGAAGGCCGTGAACCTGATCGAGCAAGGTGAAGTGGAAGCCGGCCTCGAGATGTTCGTCGATTCCGTGAGCCTGCCCGGCGCATGGAAGAAGAGCACGGCGCGCTTTCGCACGATGGCGATCGACAACGCGAGCACGCTGCCGAAGCAGCTGCGCGACCCGCTGCCCGCGTATTCGCAGCACACGGCTGGCGATATCGCATGCCGCACGCTGCTGATCGACGGCCAGCGCAGCCCGAAGATGTTCCGCCACAACGTCGACACGTTGTCGCAGTGGATCGGCCATGCGCAACGGCAGACTGTCGCCGGTGCGTCGCACGGGATGAATGCGGCGAGCCCGGCGGTGTTCAACCGTTACGTGCACGAGTTCGTCGCCGCGTAACGCGAGCGGGCGGCATGCGCGCCGCCCCGTCTTCCTCTCTGTTGCAGAAGCGAAACGTCGCGGGTGTCCGCATCGTTTCGCATCCCTCTGCATCCGTCTACATTACGCCACCGGCGCCGCCTTGCGCGTCACCGCATCCGGCAACCCGAACACGCTGTCGAACGCCCAGTTGTACGTGAACGTGAAGATCGGGAAGAACACGATCAGCACCGCGTCGTACAGGAACGCCTGCCATAACGACACGTCGAGCCACCACGCGATCAGCGGAATCAGGAACGTCACGAGCGCGACCTGGAACCCGATCGCATGCACGACGCGCCGCCCGACGGTGCGCGTCGTTTCCGCCCGCCGCCGCTCCCACGCCTCGAACCCGAGGTTGTACAGAAAATTGACGGTGACGCCCGTCGTCGAGATCATCACGCCGAGCAGCCCGCTCGTCGCCGCGCTCGCGCCGCTCAGCATCCCGAGCACCGACGACGCGACGAGGATGCCGAGCACCTCGAACATCACGACGTAGACTATGCGTCTCTTCCATCCTTGCATGACCGACCACCCTCATATCGAACAAGGTGGCGAGACTACAGCGGGCACTGCATCCGCCAAAGTCAGGTCCTTTCAATTTTTCTGACAGGAGGCGGCCGACCATGCTGACCAGCGATCACATCGACATGCTGCTGACCGTCATCGACAAAGGCTCGTTCTCGGCCGCCGCGCGTGCGCTCGGCCGTACGCCGTCGGCGGTCAGCATGGCGATCGCGAACCTCGAGGCCGAGCTCGACCTCGTGCTGTTCGACCGCGGCACGCGCGAGCCCACGCCGACCGCCGCGATGGCCGCGCTGCTGCCCGATGCGCGTGCGATCGCCGAACGGCTGCATGCGCTGCGTGCGCATGCGCAGCACTTGTCGGAAGGCGTCGAGGACACGCTGCGGCTCGGGCTCGCGGCCGAAATCGACGGCGTGCCGATTGCGCGCGCACTGACCGCCGTGGCCACGAAATATCCGGCGCTCGCGGTCAGCGTCGTCACGGCGCCGCAGGATGCGATCGTCGACGCGCTGCATCGCGGCACCGTCGATCTTTGCGTCGCGTACGGCGGGCTCGATCTTCATCCGCAGGAACAGATTCACGCGCTGTGGACCGAGACATTGATCGCGGTCGCCGCGCCCGGCCATCCGGCGATTGCCGAAGCCGCACATCCGGAAGCGATCGAGCGATTGTCGGGGTTTCGGCAGATCGTGATCGCCGATCCGGAGCGGCCGTTGACCGACGTGCGGCCGCTGATCGGCAATCGCACGTGGAAGGTCACCGACATGGGCACCGCGATCGCGCTCGTGAAGGCCGGTCATGGCTGGGCGAATCTGCCGGAATCGGTCATCGGCCGGTATGTCGACAGCGGCGAACTCGCGCCGCTCGTGTTCGCGAACATTCGCAACGGGTTGCCGCTGCCAGTGTATTTGCGGCGGCCGAAGCATACGGGGCTCGGCAAGGCGGCGAGCGAGCTGGTACGGGCTCTGCGGGCTGAACGCGCCGACACCTGAGCGCCGCCGACAGCATGTGTCAACTAGCGGGGCGCGCGGCGGGACGCCGCCGCACCGTTGGAAGGCGCTGGGTGAAACCGACCGTTAGTTGCGAAACACGGAGCAATGAAGAAGGTGCTTCATCGATTTCCGTGGACGTCGCCTTCCGTTCCGGCGTGGTCGCTTATCGGCACGTTGCCCGGAAAGTCAGCGGATAAGCTGTCCGAAAACCCGCGCCCACGCTGCCCGAAGGCGTCGCGCGCGGTCTTCGAGGAGATAGGAAGCCGCCAGCGCCAAGAGACCTGAAATTACCCCGGTCACGATGTGCTCGACATAGGGAATACGGTAATGACTCGTATGCGAGTAGGCGTCGCCCAGCGTCGTCAGGACGCCAACGACCAGCGCATTGCCGTATCGATGCGCGTAGAGTTTCCCCACCGGCGTGAAAGTCAGAAGTACCGCCAGGAGTCCGGTCAGCAGACCCGTATGAAATGCGATGGTCCAGTGGGGGAGGCTGGTGATGTTTCCCCAGCTCCCCGGCATGCAGGTCATGCACGCAGTGGTTGGCTGCCAGAAACGCTGGACGAACAGCCTGACGCGGTGCTTCCACTCGGTTGACATGATGCGTTCCCATCAATGCCGTCGCCACGGCCGGCGCCGCCACACGTATCGTTGAAGCAGTTTCCCAACGCTTGACGAGCCTGCCGCCGTCGCCCCGGGATGGTCGGCTGTCCGCCGAAGAGACCCGGCAATCACCTGGACATGGGGAAATACTACTCCACGATCAAATGGCCGCTGTGTCGACCGAGACCGGAATTCGACACTTGCTTCTATCGGCGCGACCCCGTCCGCGACGCGCATCGAACGATGCCCTTGCACGCGAAGTCGACGACGGGCGCCCTGAAGCGCGACGACCCATAAAAGAACCCCGGCATGCAGACCTGAGCCTGCATGCCGGGATTCTTCGCTTCACGGTCGGCAAGCGACGAATCGCCCGCCGTTCGCGCTTACCGCGCAGCTACGTCAGCCTTGCCAGACGCCGCATCACCCACCGCCGTCGGCGCCGGCGCATTCCCCCACCCGCCGCCCAGCGCGCGGATCAGGTTGACGGTCGACACCGCCTGCGCCCCCGTCAACTGGTTCGCCTGCAACTGCGATTGCAACACCGACCGCTCGCTGTCGATCACGTCGAGATACGCGACCTCACCTTCCTGATATTGCGTGCGCGACAACGTCGCCGCCCGACGCGACGCGTTGACGGCCGCCTCCTGCGCGCGGATCTGATCATCGAGCAAACGCAGATCAGCAAGATTGTCCTCGACCTCGCGGAACGCGACGAGCACCTGCTGCCGGTAGTTCGCGACCTGCTCGTCGTACTGCGCGCGCGCCTGCTGCACGCCGGCCGCCCGCCGCCCGCCGTCGAACAGCGGCAGCGTCAGCGCGGTGCCGGCGAACGGCCCGAGCAGGAACGTGCGGCTCGACCACAGGAACAGGTTGCCGAGCGTCGACGCTTCATAGCCGAACGACCCGGTGATATCGAGCTTCGGGAAGTACGCCGACTTCGCAAGCCCGATCCGCGCGTTCGCGGCCGCCATCGCGCGCTCGGCCGCCGACACGTCCGGGCGGCGTTCGAGCAGCGCGGACGGCAGGCCCGGCGGAATCTTCACCGCGACCGGCACGATCGGCGTTTCCTTGAACGCGAAATCCGCGGGCGCCTTGCCGAGCAGAATGGCCAGCGCATGCTCGGACGCCGCGCGCCGGCGCGCGACGCCGACCGCATCGGCCTGCGCGCTCGCCAGTTCGTTCTTCGCGCGCGACACGTCGAGCTCGCTGATGTCGCCTTCGTTGAAGCGGCGCTGCACGAGCTTCAGCGCCTGCTCGCGCAACTCCACCGTGCGGCGGTACAGGTCCTGATCCGAATCGAGCTGGCGCAGTTCGAAGTAGTTCTGCGCGACGTCGGCCTGCAACGCGAGCTGCACCGAGCGGAACAGCGCTTCGCTCTGCGCCTGGTCGGCACGCGACGCCTCGACGTTGCGGCCGACGCGGCCGAACAGGTCGGCTTCGTACGACACCGTGCCCTGCGCGCGCCACAGCGTCGCGTTGGTCGGGCCGGTGCCCTGCGGCTGGAACTGCGACGCCGACGACAGCCCCTCGCGCGTCGGCCCGAAACCGGCGCCGACCTGCGGGAACCATTGCGAGCGCGCCGAACGGGTCGCCGCACGCGCTTCCTCGACCCGCGCGGCCGCGGCCTTCAGGTTCTGGTTCGCGGCGAGCGCCTGCGTCTCGAGCGAATCGAGCACCGGGTCGCCGAACACCTTCCACCATTCGCCGCGATGTTCGCCGTCCGCCGGCTCGGCCGTCTTCCACGTGCCGGCCTGCTCGCCGGCGGCGAGGGTCGGCGCTTCCTTGAACGCGGCGGGCGCCGCCGCGTCCGGACGCTTGTAGTCGGGGCCGACCGCGCACGCGGCGAGCAGCGTCGCGAGCAGGGTGCTCGCGGCCGCCACCTTCGCGAAGCGCATCAGGCCGTTCGTGTTGTGCAAGTTATTCATTTTCTGGTCCTCAAGCATCGGGCGCCGGCACGCCGTACCCCGTCGAATCCTTGCCGGCGACGTGGATCTTGCCGCCCGCGAGCGTCCGCAGCACAACGTAGAACACCGGCGTCAGCATCAGCCCGAACAGCGTCACGCCGAGCATCCCGAAGAACACCGCGACGCCCATCGCATGGCGCATTTCCGAACCGGCGCCGGTCGACGTGACGAGCGGCACCACGCCCATGATGAAGGCGATCGACGTCATCAGAATCGGGCGCAGCCGCAGCCGGCTCGCCTCGATCGCGGCCTCGAGCGGCGTCCTGCCGTCGTGTTCGAGCTCGCGCGCGAATTCGACGATCAGGATCGCGTTCTTCGCCGACAGCCCCACCAGCACCATCAGGCCGATCTGCGTGAAGATGTTGTTGTCGCCCTGCGTGAGCCACACGCCCGTCAGCGCCGACAGAATGCTCATCGGCACGATCAGGATCACCGCGAGCGGCAGCGTCAGGCTTTCATACAGCGCGGCGAGCACGAGGAACACGAGCAGCACGCTGATCGGGAACACATACATCGCCGAATCGCCCGCGAGGATCTGCTGGTACGTGAGGTCGGTCCATTCGAAACGCACGCCGCGCGGCAGCGTCTCGTGCGCGATGCGCTCGACCGCGGCCTGCGCCTGCCCCGACGAGAAGCCGGGCGCCGGGCCGCCGTTGATGTCGGCCGCCGTGTAGCCGTTGTAGCGCACGACCATTTCCGGGCCGAACGTCGGCGTCACCGTCACCAGCGACGACAGCGGCACCATCTCGCCCTTGTCGTTGCGGGTCTTCAACTGCAGGATGTCGTCGGCGCGCTGACGGAACGGCGCATCGGCCTGCACGCGCACCTGGTACACGCGCCCGAAGCGGTTGAAGTCATTCACGTACAGCGAACCGAGATACACCTGCATCGTGTTGAACACGTCGGTCACCGGCACGCCGAGCTGCTTCGCCTTCACGCGGTCGAGATCGACGTTGAGCTGCGGCACGTTGATCTGGTAGCTCGTGAACAGCGGGCCGAGTTCAGGCGCCTGCTGCGCGCGCTTGATGAAGTCGTTGGTCGCATCCGACAGCTTCGCGTAGCCGACCGCGCCGCGATCCTCGATCTGCATCTTGAACCCGCCGAGCGTCCCGAGGCCGAGCACCGGCGGCGGCGGGAACACCGCGACGAACGAATCCTTCATCGCGCTGTATTTCTGGTTCAGCGCACCCGCGATCGCGCCGGCCGACAGCGCCTTGCCGTGCCGTTCCGAGAACGGCTTGAGCGTGACGAACACGATGCCCGCGCTCGAGCTGTTGGTGAAGCCGTTCACCGACAGCCCCGGGAACGCGACCGCGCTCTCGACGCCCGGCTGCTTCAGCGCGATCGAACCCATGTCGCGGATCACCTTCTCGGTGCGGTCGAGCGATGCACCGTTCGGCAGCTGCGCGAACGCGATCAGGTATTCCTTGTCCTGCGCGGGCACGAAGCCGCCCGGCACGACCTTCGACACGAGCACGGTCGCGCCCACCAGCACGAGATACACGCCCAGCATCAGCGTCTTGCGCGACAGCACGCCGCGCACGCCGCGGCCGTAGTTCTCCGCGCCGCGATGGAACACCTTGTTGAAGCCGCGGAAGAAGCCGCCGAGCACGCGGTTCATCACGCGCGTGAGCCAGTCTTCCTTGTCGCCGTGACCCTTCAGCAGGATCGCCGACAGCGCCGGCGACAGTGTCAGCGAGTTGAACGCCGAGATCACCGTCGAGATCGCGATGGTCATCGCGAACTGCTTGTAGAACTGGCCGGTCAGGCCCGACATGAACGCGAGCGGCACGAACACGGCGACGAGCGTCAGCGCGATCGCGATGATCGGCCCGCTCACTTCCTGCATCGCCTTGTAGGTCGCCTGCCGCGCGTTCATCCCGCCCTCGATGTTGCGCTCGACGTTCTCGACGACGACGATCGCATCGTCGACCACGATCCCGATCGCGAGCACCATCCCGAACAGCGACAACGCGTTGATCGAATACCCGAACGCCAGCAGCAGCGAGAACGTGCCGATGATCGACACCGGCACCGCGATCAGCGGAATCAGCGATGCGCGCCAGGTCTGCAGGAACACTATCACGACGATCACGACCAGCGCGATCGCTTCGAGCAGCGTGTGCACGACGGCCTTGATCGACGAGCGCACGAACTGCGTCGGGTCATAGACGATCTTGTAGTCGACGCCCGCCGGCATGTCCTGCTTCAGCTCGGCCATCGTCTTGCGCACTTCGTCCGAGATCTGCAGCGAGTTCGCGCCGGGCGACTGGTTGATCGCCATCGCGACGGCCGGCTTGTTGTCGAGCAGCGAGCGCAACCCGTATTCGGATGCGTCGAGCTCGATCCGCGCGATGTCGCGCAGGTGCGTGACGCCGCCGTCCGGCGTCGTCTTCACGACGATGTCGCCGAATTCGTCTTCCGTCTGCAGGCGGCCGCGCGCGTTCACCGACAGCTGCAGCGGCGTGCCGGGCAGCGACGGCGATGCGCCGATCACGCCGGCCGCGACCTGTACGTTCTGCTCGCGGATCGACTGCACGACGTCCTCGGCCGACAGCCCGCGCTGCGCGACCTTCTGCGGATCGAGCCACACGCGCATCGCGTAGTCGCCCGAACCCCACAGCTGCACCTGACCGACGCCCTGGATTCGCGACAGGCGATCCTTCACGTTGATCAGCGCGTAGTTGCGCAGGTAGGTCATGTCGTAGCGGTTGTCCGGCGAGATCAGGTGGACCACCATCGTCAGCGTCGGCGAGCTCTTCACCGTGGTGATGCCGAGCCGCTGCACGTCTTCCGGCAAGCGAGGCAGCGCCTGGTTCACGCGGTTCTGCACGAGCTGCGTGGCCTTGTCCGGATCGGTGCCGAGCTTGAACGTGACGGTGATCGTCATGTTGCCGTCGCTGTTCGCCTGCGACTGCATGTAGAGCATGTCCTCGACGCCGTTGATCTGCTCTTCAAGTGGCGACGCGACCGTCTCGGCGATCACTTTCGGGTTCGCGCCCGGGTACTGCGCCTTCACGATCACGGAAGGCGGCACGACTTCCGGATATTCCGAAATCGGCAGCAGGAACATCGCGATCACCCCGCCGAGCAGGATGATCACCGATAGGACTCCTGCAAAGATCGGCCGGTCGATAAAGAATTTGGAAATGTTCATGTGTGGCTCTGTCTGGTTGAACGCGGATGCGAAGCGGCGCGCCGCTTACGAATCCGCCTTCGCCGGTGCGGCCGGCTTCGCGGTGCTCGCGAGCGGCGCGGACGGCTCGTCGCCGCCCGTCATCGGGACCATGTGCGGCTTCACCTGCGCGCCGGGACGCACGCGTTGCGTGCCGTTCACGACCACGCGGTCGCCGGCGGCAAGACCGCTCACGATCACGCGCCGGTTGCCGTGCTGCAGCCCCGGCTGCACTTCGCGATACGACACGCGGCCCTGCTGATCGACGACGAACACGAACTTCTTGTCCTGGTCGGTGTTGATCGCCGCGTCGTCGACGAGCAGCGCCTCGTGCGGCGCGCTGCCGCCCACCTTCACCCGTGCGTACAAGCCCGGGACGAGCGTGCCGTCCGCGTTGTCGAAGCGTGCGCGCACGCGGATCGTGCCGGACGACGTGTCGAGCCGGTTGTCGACCGAATCGATCTCGCCGCTGCGCGAGTAGCCGGTTTCGTTCGCGAGGCCGAGCTCGACCGGGACCTTGCGGCCGCTGCGCGCGCCGTTGATGTATTGCAGGTAGGTCTGCTCGTCCGCGTCGAACGACGCGTAGATCGGCGACACCGACACCAGCGTCGTCAGCGGCGCGGCCGATGCGCCGGCCGACACGACGTTGCCGAGCGTGATTTCCGCGCGCGACACGCGGCCCGATACCGGCGCGGTGATGCGCGTATAGCCGAGGTTGATGCGGGCCGTTTCCAGCGCGGCTTCGGCGGCCTTCAGGTTCGCGTTCGCTTCGCGCGCCGCGTTCTGCTTCTCGTCGTAGTCGCGCTTCGCGATCGCGTTGTCGCCGATCAGCCGCTGCGCGCGCTGCCAGTCGGTCTGCGCATAGCCGTTGCGCGCCTGCGCGGCCGCGAGCTGCGCGGCCGCGCGGTCGACTTCCGCCTGGTACGGGCGCGGGTCGATCACGAACAGCACATCGCCCTTCTTCACGAGCGCGCCGTCCTTGAAATTCACCGCGACGATCGTGCCCGACACCTGCGGGCGCACGTCAACTTTCTCGACCGCCTCGAGGCGGCCCGAATAGCTTTGCCAGTCGGTCACGGTCTGCGGCACGACGGTCGCGACGTCGACTTCGGGTAGCGGCGCCGCCGCTTTCTCGGGGGCGTTCGCGTTGACGCGCATCGCGCCGAACGTGCCGAGGCCGACGACGGCGAGCGTGACGATCGCCGCGGTCGCGATTCGTGAACGGGAGGTGCGTAGGATGGCCATGTGGATCTCCAGGAAACGTGGATTGGTCTGGTTATGGGTTATTCGGGACGGTTCGGCTGGCGCGCCTGGAAGCGGCACTGGAAGAAGCGCACGGCTTCCTCGAATGCGGCTTCGTGCGTGGCGAGCGCGGCGTGCGTGATGTCCGGATAGCGGATCACCTGCGTGAGCACGCCGGACGAGATCAGGCAGCCCGCATATTTCTCCGCTTCGACGTGCAGCACGTCGTTCTGCGCGGTGACGACGAGCGTCGGCGGCAGCCCCGCGAGGCGCACCGATTCGATCGGCGCCGCGTACGGGTGCATGCGCTGCGCCGCCTGCGGCAGATACGCGCGATAACAGGCCGCGCATTCGCGCGCGGTGATGTCGGACGCGAGGCGCTCGGCGTCGCCGATGCGCGTCATGCTCGGGTCGAGCATCGGCCCGAACAGCGCCTGCGCGGCGATCGACACTTCGCCGCGGTCGCGGGCGATGAAGGCGAGGCAGTTCGCGAGCTGGCCGCCCGCGTCGTGCCCGGCGACCCCGATCTTCTTCGGGTTGCCGCCGAACGCGCGGGCACGCGTCGCCGCCCACACGGCGGCGCGATACGCATCCTCCGGCGCGGCGGGAAAAGGAAAGGCCGGCGCGAGCGAATAATCGACCGACACTACGAGCGCTGGTAAGCGTTCTGCTAAAAAACGCGCGGCGAAATCGGCGTCCTCGAGCGAACCGCGGACGAAGCCGCCGCCGTGGAAATAAAGCACTACTGGCAGCCCGGTCTTGTCCGGGCGGCGGTAGAGGCGCAGCACGATGTCCTGTGCGTAGCCGGGAATTTCCACTTCGGCAACCGTCAGCGCCGCGCCCGTCAAGGCTTGAGCGGGCAGCGCGGCTTTCAGGAATTTGCTGAATTCAGAGGCGTCCATGACGATGCAGCATCCATTTCGAGATGGAACGAATTCTGGGTCCGGCAGACATTGGGATAAATGCCTATAATCCGGCAACACAATTCAACGCCCCCGAACAATCCGAGGCTGCGTTTACCCACGAGGTAGCGCAGCCTTCTTGTTCCGGCGGCAAATTAAATTGCGGAGGTTGTGATGGACCGGCTTCAGGCCATGCAGGTATTTACTCGCGTCGTCGATACAAGCAGCTTCACCAAGGCAGCAGAAACGCTCGGCTTGCCGCGCGCGTCCGTCACGACGATCATCCAGAATCTCGAAGCCTTCCTCGGCGTGCGGCTGATGCACCGGACCACGCGCCGGCTGTCGCTCACGCCGGACGGCGCCGCGTACTACGAACGATGCGTGCGCATCCTCGCGGACGTCGAGGAAACCGAAGCGAGCTTCCAGGCCAACAACCGGAAGCCGCACGGAAAGTTGCGTATCGACATGCCGGGCTCGATCGGGCGGCTGCTCGTGATTCCGTCGCTGTGCGAATTCCACACGCGCTATCCGGACATCGACCTGCAGCTCGGCCTTTCCGACCGGCCCGTCGACCTGCTGCAGGAAGGCGTCGACTGCGTGATCCGCGTCGGTGCGCTGCAGGACTCGTCGCTCGTCGCCCGCCGCGTCGGCCTGTTCGAATGCGTGACGGTCGCGTCGCCCGACTATCTCGAGCGCCACGGCGAGCCGCAGACGATCGACGACCTCGGCCAGCACAAGGCCGTCAACTACTTCTCCAGCCGCACGGGCCGCACGATCGACTGGACCTTCCTGATCGACGGCAAGGAAGTCGAGATGAAGATGGAGGGCATCGTGTCGGTGAACGATGCGGATGCGTACGTGACGTGCGGGATCGAGGGCTTCGGCCTGATCCAGCCGCCGCTGTTCATGGTGCTGCCGCACCTGCGCGAAGGCCGGCTCAAGGAAGTGCTGCCCGGGGTCAAGCCGCTGCCGATGCCGATCTCGGTCGTGTATCCGCATAGCCGCCATCTGTCGCCGAAGGTGCGCGTGTTCGTCGACTGGATCGCCGAGGTGTTCGACCGCTGCCCGCTGCTGAGCGGCAAGGGCAGCCTCGACGCGACGTGCAGCAAGCGCACGTTCGAGGAAGCCGAGCGCGCGCCGGTGCTCGATACGCCGGTCATCAACGAGTGGGTCGCGTAATCGTCTGACCTCCACGCGCGGGCCTCGCCGCCCGCGCGTCGTCCCGCCTCAGCGCCGCCTCGGCACGCCTTTCAAGCGCGGCGCCCCCGATCCTTCCCGAATCCGCAGTAAACCTTTGCACGACCCGCGGCAATCGGTCGCCGCGTCATTGCGTGTCGTTGCGCGGTGCCGCGGCGCGTCCCGGCGAAGCCCGCGCCGCCGGGCTCCCGGCCATTTCCGCATAACCCTGCCGGCGGTGCGGATGACGATTGTTCCACTGACACGACAATTCAATTCGCGTCTGCCGCATTTATCGCACCGGAACAGATACCTAGAGTAAACCCTGTCGCGCAACCTCGTTGCGCATCGAACAGATCCCGCCTGGCGGGACCGGAGTCAGCGCCCAGGCGCCAACTCCGACATCTCTAGGAGTGACGCCATGAACCGCCGCCATCTTCTCTCGGCCCTTGCTCTCACCCTCGCCGTGTCCGCACCGGCCTTCGCCGATTCGGGTACGCCGCACGCCGGCGACTACGCCAACACATCGTGGTACTCGCAGCACAACGGCCCGCGTACGCGCGCCGAAGTGCGTGCGGAAGTCGAGCAGGCACGCAAGGACGGCACGCTCGCGTACCTGCGCAAGGCGACTTCGTATCCGCAGGGGCTCGAGCTAGCCCAGGGCCCGTATCGTCCGCTGCCGGAAGGCAACCAGCTCGCCGGCGGGGGCCGGTAAACGCGCGACGCCGCGCAGCGGATTGCCCGATGCGCGGCGTCTCGAACTATCTTGTCGACGACTCGCTGAGTCAATTAGTTGCAGGAGCACATGATGAACGACCAACTTCCTTCGCCGCTCGATCACTGGGACGACACCACGCCGGTATGGACGCCGTTCCGTTCGACCCAGCAATCGCATTGACCGCATTCACTGCCTTGACCGCCGACTGAGTCGTCGCCGGTTTTCAACGGCGCGGCACCCCGTCGCGCCATTCGCCCCAGTGCGTGACGATGTCCTGCACCAGCGGATTGCCCGCGCGGTACAGGTTCTCGGTTGCCGGCGCGAAGCCGCCTTGATCCGCGTAGTTCAGCAGGTTGTCGGCGCTCGTCTGCCCCGCGTACGGCCGATCGAAATCGGACCCGGTGCGCAGCACGGCCACACGCGACAGGTCGACCCGCTTCACGCTCGCCGCGCGCTTGAGCGCTTCATACGTCGCGTTGTCTTCCTGAGCGGTCATGCAGTAGGTGCCCTTGCCGTCCGTCAGGATCTTGGTCCACTGGCGCGCGCGCTCGCCGATCAGCGTGCCCGAGAACCACGTGTTGCCCGATGACGTATCGCACTGGATCACCGTCGGCGGCCGGTTCGCCGGCGCATACGTGAACTTCGCGCGCGCGGCCTGCGCCTGTGCGCTGTCGGCGAGCACGACGTTGCGCGACAG
Source organism: Burkholderia sp. KCJ3K979 (assembly GCF_016759955.1). Classification (NCBI taxonomy): domain Bacteria; kingdom Pseudomonadati; phylum Pseudomonadota; class Betaproteobacteria; order Burkholderiales; family Burkholderiaceae; genus Burkholderia; species Burkholderia sp. KCJ3K979. Next base: position 70,545 of record NZ_JACFYV010000005.1, on the reverse strand, counting down.
CGCATACGCGGCATCGGTCAACTGCGGGTTGAGCTGGAACACTTCGGTGCGATAGTCGAGCGGCGGCTTGTCGTTCGGGCTCTTCGTGTTGATGCCGAGATAGCCGGTGTTCCAGCCGGCCGGGATCTCGCGCGCATCGAGCTCCCACTGCAAGCTGAAATCGACGAGGTATTTCGACCACGCGGCCGATCCGACCGTGCCCTGTGCGGGGTCGACGCCCGCGATGCCCGAGACCAGGAAATACGTGCGGCGCAGATCGAAGCGTTGCGAGAACGTGAGCGCCATGATCGTCGCCGATGCGTTCGCATAGCCCATGCCGGTCGTGACTACGCACACGTCCTGCTTGTTGCAGTGGACCGCCGGATAGTCGGGCGACAGGCCGGGCACGGTGACGTCACGCCACGGGCCGAGCCGGTCGAGCCACGCCTGGCCTTCCGGCCCGAACATCGTGATGATCATGACCTTGACCGGGCGGCCATGCGAGCCGGTCTCGGCGAATGCTGCGTTGCCGGCATCGTTGCCCTGGTTGTCCTGCGCGATCGACGGCGCGGTCGCACAGGCGGCAAGCGAGAATGCAGCGGCGGAAAGGATGGAGCGAGTCAGCATCGGCGTTCCTTGTTTCGGTGATTGGGTGAGAACGGCTGTCGGAGACTGCGCGACGAGTATAGAACGGGCGTGCGCGATGCGGAACCCGACTACGAAACGGCTGGCGGTGTTACGTGCGAACGGCTGCGTGTTGCGCGACGGAAAATCGCGTATTCGTCGCGGACTCGCAAACATCAGGAATGCTACCGGGTTCGTCGCCGTGCGCGATATCGGCCGCTTTGCGCCGCGCTACACGCGCATCAGCCCCGCGACGCCGTAACCGAGCACGACGAGTGCGGCGACCACATGGCTCGCGGCCAGCCACCCCGGCGATTTCACGAAGCGCCCGATTGCGCCGCCGCCGAACGCGAACACGAGTTGCCCGATGAGGCTGCCGGCAAACACGCATGCGGCACCGAGCAGCCAGTGTCGATGCGCACCGGCGGCAGCCGTCGCATAGCCGTAGAACAGCAGGATGGTCAGCGGATTCGCGAGCGTGACGAAGAACATCGCCATGAACGGGCGATTACCCGGCGGCGGCACTACGTCGCCATCGAGCGTGCGGCGCCGGTCACGCAGCGCCTGCCACAGCATCCGCGCGCCCATCGCGAGCAGCACGCACGCACCGACCATGCGGAACAGCGACAGATGCGACGCGAGCGTGCCCGCGAGCAGCGCGCCGATGGTGAACGCGACGACCGCATAACAGCCGTCGGCAGCGGCCACTCCGATCGCCGCGCGCACGCCGGTCGCCGTGCCGGCGCGCATGCCGTAGTTCGCGATCATCAGCGCGACAGGCCCGACCGACAGCGCGATCATCAGCCCGAACAGGAAGTCGTTCATCGGTCGTCGATGCCTTCAACGGAAGGCATCGATTCTATCGACCGACGGCGCGCCGGCGTGAGAGAAAACGCGTCAGGCGACGTCGACGCGTGCGGGCCCGTCCGCCATCTCGCCGATCACGGCCGCGCGGTCGAAGCCGTCGGCGCGGAAGCACGCGAGCACGTCGTCGACGGCCTCGGGCGCACACGCGACCAGCAGCCCGCCCGACGTCTGCGGATCGGTCAGCAGCGCCTGCGCGACGGGCGGCAGGCCATCGGCGAGCCGGACATCGGTGCCGTACGCGGCCCAGTTGCGGCCCGACGCACCGGTGAACACGCCGTCGGCCACGAACGTCTCGACGCCCGCCAGCCACGGCAGCGACGCATAGTGCACGCGCGCGGTAAGTTGCGCACCGCGCGCCAGTTCGAGCGTATGGCCGAGCAGCCCGAAGCCCGTGACGTCGGTCAGCGCATGCACGCCCGGCAGCGCGGCAAGCTCGGCGCCCGGTCGGTTCAGCTTGGTGGTCGTCGCGACCATCTGCGCGTAACCGTCGGCATCGAGCTGGTTCTTCTTCAGCGCGGCCGACAGTACGCCGACGCCGAGCGGCTTGCCGAGCACGAGCACGTCGCCCGCGCGCGCGGCTGCGTTGCGCTTCACGCGCGACGGATGCACGACGCCGATCGCCGCGAGCCCGTAGATCGGCTCGACCGAATCGATCGAATGGCCGCCGGCGACCGGAATGCCGGCCTCCGCGCACACCGATTCGCCGCCACGCAGCACGGCCGCGATCGTCTCGTGCGGCAGCACGTTGATCGGCATGCCGACCAGCGCGAGCGCGAGGATCGGCTTGCCGCCCATCGCATAGACGTCGGACAGCGCGTTGGTGGCCGCAATGCGGCCGAAGTCGAACGGATCGTCGACGATCGGCATGAAGAAATCGGTGGTCGCGACGATCGCCTGCTCGTCGTTGAGCCGGTAGACGGCTGCGTCGTCGGACGTCTCGGTGCCGACCAGCAGATCGGGGAACAGCGCGGGCGGCGTCGCGCGCTTGAGCAGCTCGGACAGCACGCCCGGTGCGATCTTGCAGCCGCAGCCGCCCCCGTGCGACAGGCTCGTGAGGCGCGGAACGGCAGGCTGGGCTTGGGTGGCTTCGGTCATCGTCGGCATCCGTTGAATAACAACGTTCCATTATCGACAATTCCGCGCGAACGCGCCCGATACCCACATAATTGACGGCGCAGCCCCGCTCCCGCTCCCGTCCGCCCCTTCGTTCATGGATCACCTGTTCATCGGCCTCGTGCTGTGCTCCGCGCTGCTGCACGCCATCTGGAATGCGTTCCTCCACGTCAGCGAAGACCGGCTGGTCCAGCTCGGCACGATGTCGCTGCCGTATCTCGCTTTCGGCATCGCCGGCGCCGTGCTGCTGCCTGCGCCGGCGCCCGCCGCATGGCCGTACGTCGCCGCGTCGGCCGTGCTCGAGGTCGCGTACTGCTTCACGCTGGCGCGCGCGTACCGCAACGGCGAATTCGGGCAGATCTACCCGATCGCGCGCGGGATCTCGCCACTGCTCGTATCGGTGCTGGCGCTCGCGATGCTGCACGAGCGGCCGACGCCGTTCGGCTTCGCGGGCATCGCGCTCGTGTCGTTCGGCATCATGTCGCTCGCGCTGCGGCGCGGCTTCCGGTTTTCCGGCGAAGGCGTGCCGTATGCACTGCTCACGGGCGTGTTCATCGCCGCGTATTCGATCTGCGACGGGATCGGCTCGCGCGTGTCCGGCAGCGCGCTCGACTATATCGCATGGGTGTACCTGCTGTGGAGCGTGCCGCAGCTCGTGCTCGTCTGCGCGGTGCGCGGCGGCCCGCGCGCGGTGCTCGGCTCGCGCTCCGCGCTCACGCAAGGCACGATCGCCGGCACGATCTCGCTCGCCGCTTACGGGATCGTGATCCTCGCGTACCGGCACCTGCCGGTCGCGACCGTATCGGCGCTGCGCGAAACGAGCTCGATCTTCGCGGTCGCGATCGGCTGGTTCGTGATGCGCGAGCGGCCCGGCCCGCAGCGGCTTGCGGCGTGTGCGCTGGTGGTCGCGGGCGCGGCGTTGATCCGGCTGTAATGCCCGAACCGGGCGTCTGGTCAGTGCCGGTGTTCATGACTGATTCGGCGCAGGGGCTCCGTCCGCACCGCTACGCTTTGCAATACTGCCCGCCACTCTTGCCGTATCAGGAAGAGGCATGTTGGCGATTCCCATTCGACGACGCCGAAGCAGGCTCGCCAGTAGCGCACGAAATTCCCTCGTCATTGCGGAGCGTATCGAGCTTCGATCGGCCTTTGACGGCATCACGACGAGCCGATATTGCCGTGCTCGCACGTCAAGCCGCCGCAACAACCCCGCCGAACGCCCGCTCGTCGATCGCCTCGGCAAGCGTCGCGAACGCGGTCGCGATCTCGTCTTCCGGCACGCACGCATAGCCGAGCAGCAACCCCGAGGCAGCCCGCGAGCGGTCCGCGTAATACCCGGACAGTGGCCGCACGACGATGTTGCGTTCGAGCGCGGCCTGCGCGACCACGCGATCGTCGACGCCCGCCGGCAATTGCGTGACGAGATGCAGCCCGGCGTCGCTGCCGAGCGCGTGCAGCGTATCGCCGTAGCGCCGCGCGACCGCCTCGAGCAGCACCTCGCGGCGTTGCCCGTACAGCGTGCGCATCTTGCGGATGTGCGACACGAAATGCCCTTCCGCGATGAATTCGGCGAGCACGGCCTGCTGCAGCAACTGCCCTTCGCGATACAGCTCGGCGCTCGCGGTCGCGAAGCTTTCCGCGAGCGGCTCCGGCGCGACCAGATAGCCGACCCGCAGCCCCGGGAACAGCGTCTTGCCGAAACTGCCGACGTAGATCACCTGCCCGGCCGTGTCGAGACCCTGCAGCGACGCGAGCGGCCGGCTGCCGTAGCGAAATTCGCTGTCGTAATCGTCCTCGATGATCCAGCAGCCGTGCTGGCGCGCGTATTCGAGCAGCATCCGCCGCCGCGCAAGGCTCATCACCATCCCGAGCGGATACTGGTGCGACGGCGTGACGAGCATCAGCTTCGGCGGCTCGGCCAGATCGGCGGCCGACGGCGCGATCCCTTCGTCGTCGACCGGAATCGGCCGCGTGGTCAGCCCCGACACGTTCAGCACGCTGCGCACGCCCCAGTAGCACGGGTCCTCGGTCCAGATCGCGTCGCCCGGATCGGTCAGCAGCCGCACCGCGAGGTCGATCGACTGGTGGATGCCGGTCGTGATCACGATCTGCTCCGGCGTGCAGCGCACCGAGCGCGACGTGCGCAGGTAGTCGGCCAGCGCCTCGCGCAGCAGCGCGAGCCCGCCGCCGGGCGCGTAGGTCAGCAGGTCCGGACGCAGGCGCCGCCAGTACTTGTTGTGCAGCCGCGTCCACACGCGCGCCGGAAAGCGCGACACATCGGGCACGCCCGGCATGAACGCGCCGCCCTGGCGCTTCGACACGCCGGCGCCTTCGACGAGCCGCGTACCGCGCGCGGACAGCCGCCGCACGGACGGCGTCACGATGGCCGGGCCTGCGCCCGCGTCGGGCGGCGCGCCGACGATCTCGTCCGGCGCGCTGTCGGCGACGAACGTGCCGCGCCCCGTCGCCGAGTTCACATAGCCTTCGAGCGCAAGCTGTTCGTAAACCTGCGTGACCGTGTTGCGCGCGATCCCGAGCTCGGCGGCCAGCAGCCGCGACGACGGCACGCGCGTGCCGGCCGGCAGTTCGCGCGACAGGATCGCCTGTTGCAGCAGCCGGTGAAGCTGCCGGTAGATCGGCTGTTCGCCGCCGCGCACGAGGCGCTGCGCCAGCCAGTCCGACAACACGCTCGCGCGCATGATTGGCTCCTGAATATTTATTGAAATGGCTCTGATTGCCAGAGCCAAATGTGATTATAGTCGCCTCCATGGGCTGCCAAGGCGCCCGATTCCCTACCCACCGGACAGAACATCAAGGAGATGACCGTGAAGAATGCCGACCTGCAGGCCCGCAAGAACGCCGCCACCCCGCGCGGCGTCGGCGTGATGTGCGATTTCTACGCCGCCCGCGCCGAGAACGCGGAGCTGTGGGATGTCGAAGGCCGCCGCTTCATCGATTTCGCCGCCGGCATCGCGGTGCTGAACACGGGCCACCGTCACCCGAAGATCGTGAAGGCGATCGCCGATCAGTTGAACAACTTCACGCACACCGCTTACCAGATCGTCCCGTACGCGTCGTACGTCGAACTGGCGGAAAAGATCAACGAGCGCGCGCCGGGCGACTTCCCGAAGAAGACGGCGTTCTTCACGACCGGCGCCGAAGCCGTCGAGAACGCGATCAAGATCGCGCGCGCGGCAACCGGCCGTCCGGGCGTCATCGCATTCTCGGGCGGCTTCCACGGCCGCACGATGATGGGCATGGCGCTGACCGGCAAGGTCGCGCCGTACAAGCTGAACTTCGGCCCGTTCCCGGGCGACGTGTTCCACGCGCCGTACCCGAACGCCGTGCACGGCGTGACGACCGCCGACTCGATCAAGGCGATCGAGATGCTGTTCAAGGCCGACATCGATCCGAAGCGCGTCGCCGCGATCATCTTCGAACCGGTCCAGGGCGAAGGCGGCTTCAACCCGGCGCCGGCCGAATTCGTGCGCGCGCTGCGCAAGATCTGTAACGAACACGGCATCCTGCTGATCGCCGACGAAGTGCAGACGGGCTTCGCGCGTACCGGCAAGCTGTTCGCGATGCAGCACTACGACGTGCTGGCCGACCTGATCACGATGGCGAAGAGCCTCGCAGGCGGCATGCCGCTGTCGGGCGTCGTCGGCCGGGCGGACGTGATGGACGCGGCCGCGCCTGGCGGCCTCGGCGGCACCTACGCGGGCAACCCGCTGGCGGTCGCCTCGGCGCACGCGGTGCTCGAGATCATCGACGAAGAGAAGCTGTGCGAGCGCGCGACGCAACTCGGCGACGTGCTGAAGGCGAAGCTGAATGCACTGCAGGCCGACGTGCCGCAGATCGCCGACGTGCGCGGCCCGGGCGCGATGATCGCGGTCGAATTCCTGAAGCCGGGTTCGGGCGAGCCGGATGCCGAATTCACGAAGCGCGTGCAGACGCGTGCGCTCGAGCGCGGCCTGCTGCTGCTCGTGTGCGGCGTGTACTCGAACGTCGTGCGCTTCCTGTTCCCGCTGACGATCCCGCAAGCCGTGTTCGACGAAGCGCTCGTGATCCTCGAGGAAGTGCTGAAGGAAACGGTCGGCGTGCCGGCCTGAGTGCCCGTCCACTTCAACTGAATGCGCCGCCGCCGTCGTGAAGACGGCGGCGGCCGTTTTCATCCGTCCTTTTTCGAAGCAGGTGATGCATATGAGCACGGTTCAGGAAACCCTGGCACTGAAAGATCCGTCGCTGTTCCGCCAGCAGGCGTACGTCAACGGCGAATGGCAAGGCGCGACGAACGGCGAGACGTTCGAGGTCCGCAACCCGGCTACCGGCGGCCTGCTCGGCACCGTGCCGGCGATGGGCACGGCGGAAGCGCGTCACGCGATCGACGCCGCGAACGCCGCATGGCCGGCGTGGCGCAAGAAGACCGCGAAGGAACGTGCGGTCATCCTGCGCAAGTGGCAGGACCTGATGATGGACAACGCCGACGACCTCGCGCTGATCCTCACGACCGAGCAGGGCAAGTCGCTCGCCGAAGCGAAGGGCGAGATCGGCTACGCGGCGTCGTTCCTCGAGTGGTTCGCGGAAGAAGGCAAGCGCGTGTACGGCGACACGATCCCGACGCCGGCGAGCGACAAGCGCATCGTCGTGACGAAGGAAGCGATCGGCGTATGCGCGGCGATCACGCCGTGGAACTTCCCGGCGGCGATGATCACGCGCAAGGTCGGCCCGGCGCTCGCCGCAGGCTGCCCGATCGTCGTGAAGCCGGCGGAAGCGACGCCGTTCTCCGCGCTCGCGATGGCCGTGCTGGCCGAACGCGCGGGCGTGCCGGCCGGCGTGTTCAGCGTCGTCACGGGCGACCCGAAGGCGATCGGCGGCGAGCTGACGTCGAACCCGATCGTGCGCAAGCTGTCGTTCACGGGCTCGACGCCGGTCGGCCGCCTGCTGATGGCGCAGTGCGCGGCGACGGTCAAGAAGGTGTCGCTGGAGCTCGGCGGCAATGCGCCGTTCATCGTGTTCGACGACGCCGATCTCGATGCGGCCGTGCAGGGTGCGATCGCGTCGAAGTACCGCAACAGCGGCCAGACTTGCGTGTGCACGAACCGCTTCTACGTGCACGAAGCCGTGTACGACCAGTTCGCGCAGAAGCTCGCGGCGGCCGTCGGCCAGTTGAAGGTCGGGCGCGGCACGGAGCCGGGCGTCACGCAAGGCCCGCTGATCAACGAAGCGGCCGTGCTGAAGGTCGAGGCGCACATCGAGGACGCGCTCGCGAAGGGCGCGACCGTCGTGACGGGCGGCAAGCGTCACGCGCTCGGCCACGGCTTCTTCGAGCCGACCGTGCTGACGGGCGTCACGCCGGCGATGAAGGTCGCGAAGGAAGAGACGTTCGGGCCGCTCGCACCGCTGTTCAAGTTCGGCAGCGACGACGAGGTGATCCGCCTCGCGAACGACACCGAGTTCGGCCTCGCCGCGTACTTCTACAGCCGCGACATCGGCCGCGTGTGGAAGGTGGCCGAAGCGCTCGAATACGGGATGGTCGGCGTGAACACGGGCCTGATCTCGAACGAAGTCGCGCCGTTCGGCGGCGTCAAGCAGTCGGGCCTCGGCCGCGAAGGCTCGCACTACGGCATCGACGACTACGTCGTGATCAAGTACCTCTGCCTGGCCGTCTGACGGTTCGGGGCCGGCCGCTTCCCGGCGACAGGCCCGCGCCGCCCGGCCGGAACCGGGCGGCCCGACGCGGGCCGGCGCCTCTCCGTCGCGCCCGCGTCACTTTCCCTTCCCGCGATCAGCGGAACACGTTCACCGCCTCCACCAGCCGCGTCGCCTGCTGCTTCAGGCTTTCCGACGCCGCCGTGCTCTGTTCGACGAGCGCCGCGTTCTGCTGCGTGATGTTGTCCAGATGCACGACCGCCTGGTCGACCTGTGCGACGCCCGTGCTCTGTTCGGCCGTCGACGAGCTGATCTCCGCGATGAGATCCGACACGCGCTTCACCTGCGTGACGATGTCCTCCATCGTCTTGCCCGCGCCGTCGACGATCCGCGCGCCCGACTCGACGCGCTCGACGCTCGCGCCGATCAGCGTCTTGATCTCCTTCGCCGCGTTCGCGCTGCGCTGCGCGAGTGCGCGCACTTCGCCGGCCACCACCGCGAAGCCGCGCCCCTGATCGCCCGCGCGCGCCGCCTCGACCGCCGCATTCAACGCGAGGATGTTGGTCTGGAACGCGATGCCGTCGATCACGCCGATGATGTCCGCGATCTTGCGCGAGCTGTCGGTGATGTCGTTCATCGTCGCGACGACTTCGTTCACCGCCTGCCCGCCGCGCCCGGCCGCCTCGCTCGCGGACACCGACAACTGGTTCGCCTGCAGGGCCGTCTCCGCATTGCTCGACACGGTCGCCGTCATCTCGGCCATCGACGCGGCCGTCTGCTGCACGCTCGTCGACGCCTGCTCGGTGCGCGCGCTCAGGTCGTTGTTGCCTTGCGCGATTTCATTGCTCGCGCGCTGCACGTTCAGCACCTGTTCGCTGACGTCGTCGACGAGCCAGCGGAACATCAGCCCGAGCTGGTTGATCGTGCGCAGCGTCATGCCGATCTCGTCGACGCGGTTCATCCGCACGCCGCTGCGGCTCTCGCCGGTCGCCACGCGCAACGCCTCGTCGCGCAACTGCCGCAGCGGCCGCACGATCTGCGCGTCGAGCCACAGCCCGGCCGCCGCCGTCACGCCGACCGCCGCACCGGCGAACGCCGCGAGCGCGCCGCCGGTCAACCCGGCCGCCCAGCCCGCGCCGACGACCGCCGGCGCCAGCACGCACAGCGTCGACACCAGCCGGGCCCGCACCGACATCGTCTGGAACAGCGACGCGACGCGCAGCGCGCCCGTGCGCACGATCAATCCCTTGTGGAACCGGCGGCTGCCGGCCTTGCCTTCGCGGAAATCGCGATACAGCGCCTCGGCGGCCGCGATCTCGTCGCGTGTCGCCTTCGTGCGCACCGACATGTAGCCCTTCGGCTGCCCGTTGCGCATCACCGGAATCGCATTCGCGCGCACCCAGTAGTGATCGCCGTTCTTGCGGCGGTTCTTCACGAGCGCGGTCCACGGCTCGCCGCCCTTGAGCGTCGCCCACATGTCGGCGAACGCCTCCTTCGGCATGTCCGGATGCCGCACCACGTTGTGCGGCTGGCCTTCGATCTCCTCGGGAGAAAAGCCGCTGACCTGGATGAATGCCGCGTTCGCGTAAGTGATATAGCTGTCGGCATCGGTCGTCGACATCAGCGTCGCATCATCGGCAAATTCGAATTCGCGTTGCGTGACGGGCTGGTTGTTGCGCATGGTGTGGAGCTCCGGGTGGCGGATCTTGCGTCCGCTCGTCGATTGATTCGAGACCCCGCGCATGGCGATCGATTCGCATGCGTGTGAGTCAGGCTCCTGCACTTTCGGCAAATTCGGCGAAAACATTATGCTGCATTCGGGTAAATATGCATTAAAGATGCATCAACTTGTTTTTGCCGAATAACTTGTTCATGGATAAAACGAAACGCCTTGTCTGGCAACGGTTTTGCGGGTATTCGTCTGATCATTGCACGTTATGATTTCGGCGAGATTTAATGCGCAAACACGCAATCTGAAGTACGAATATCTTCCATTCCACGTCATTCGATTTAACCCGCAAACCTGAATGGGCGCTGTGCGCAACATCCGGCGCTCATCGATCACCCGTACGCGCGCCCCGTTCGCGCCATCATCTGAACACGTTCACCGCATCCACGAGCCGCGTCGCCTGCTGCTTCAGGCTTTCCGATGCCGCCGTGCTCTGCTCGACCAACGCCGCGTTCTGCTGCGTGATGTTGTCCAGATGCACGACCGCCTGGTCGACCTGCGCGACGCCCGTACTTTGCTCGGCCGTCGACGAACTGATCTCCGCGATGAGGTCCGACACGCGCTTCACCTGTGTGACGATGTCCTCCATCGTCTTCCCCGCCCCATCGACGATCCGCGCGCCCGACTCGACCCGCTCGACACTCGCGCTGATCAACGTCTTGATCTCCTTCGCCGCGTTCGCGCTGCGCTGCGCGAGCGCGCGCACTTCGCCGGCGACCACCGCGAAACCGCGCCCCTGTTCGCCAGCACGCGCGGCCTCGACGGCCGCATTCAGCGCGAGGATGTTGGTCTGGAACGCGATACCGTCGATCACGCCGATGATGTCCGCGATCTTGCGCGAACTGGCGGTGATCTCGCTCATCGTCGTGACGACCTCGCTCACCGCCTGCCCGCCGCGCTCGGCCGCATCGCTCGCGGACACCGACAACTGGTTCGCCTGCAGCGCGGTCTCGGCATTGCTCGACACGGTCGCCGTCATCTCGGCCATCGACGCGGCCGTCTGCTGCACGCTCGACGCGGCCTGTTCGGTGCGCGCGCTCAGGTCGCCGTTGCCCTGCGCGATCTCGTTGCTCGCGCGCTGCACGTTGTGCACCTGCTCGCTGACGTCGTCGACAAGCCAGCGGAACATCAGTCCGAGCTGGTTGATCGTGCGCAGCGTCATGCCGATCTCGTCGACCCGGTTCATCCGCACGCCGCGCCGGCTCTCGCCGGTCGCGACGTTCAGCGCCTGCTCGTGCAGCCGCTTCAGCGGTTGCACGATCTGCGCGTCGAGCCACCAGCCGGCGGCCGCCGCCGCGCCGACCGTCACGCCGGCAAACGCCGCGAGCCCGCCGCCGGTGAGCCCGCAGGCCCACCCCGCGCCGATGACGCCCGGCGCCAGCACGCACAGCGCCGAATGAACGCGCGCGCGCACCGACATCGTCTGCGGCAACGATGCGATCCGCAGCAGCCCGGTGCGGATGACGAGGCCCTTGTGGAACCGGCGCTGGCCAGCCTTGCCTTCGCGGAACGCGCGATACAGCGCGTCCGCAGCCCGGGTCTCGTCGTGCGGCGCCTTCGTGCGCACCGACATGTAGCCTTGCGGCGCGCCGTTGCGCACCACCGGAATCGCGTTCGCGCGCACCCAGTAGTGATCGCCATTCTTGCGGCGGTTCTTCACGAGCGCGGTCCACGGCTCGCCGCGCCGCAGCGTCGCCCACATGTCGGCGAACGCCTCCTTCGGCATGTCCGGGTGACGCACCACGTTGTGCGGCTGGCCGACGAGTTCCTCGTTCGAGAACCCGCTCACTTGCGCGAACGTCGTGTTCGCGTAGGTGATGACGCTGTCGGCATCGGTCGTCGACATCAGCGTGACGTCGTCGGGACAATCGAATTCCTGTTGGGTAACGGGCTGGTTGTTGCGCATGCAAGGCTCCGAAAGGCGGATCTGTCGTCCGCGCCGCGCTGAAATCGCGCTCAGTAGCCGAAAAACGGTTGCTCGCTTTACGACACTCTCGTCCTTACTGTCGGCAATTCAGCGGAAAACCTTAATTCCGTTGCGCATAAAATGGGCAATCCGGCCATTGCCATGATTTCGATCAAATAATCCGGCGATAATCACCGCGCGCGTTTATCTGGCTGTCACGAAGCGCCGCGCGGCATTGACAATGCCCGCAGCCGTTGCGTGCGGTGAAACGATTCGCTTATCCTGCCCCATTCGACCTGAATTCGAATCCGATGAAAAAGGCATTGCATGAACTGAATCGGCTGTCCTGGAATACGGCGACGGTCGCGCATAACAGCCATAAAGGCGATCAGGCTGCATTTTTCCGCAATGGCGGCTCGACGCTGTTTCCGGAAGAACGCGAACTGCTCGGCGATCTCACCGGTTTGCGGCTCTTGCACCTGCAATGCAACGCGGGACAGGACACGCTGAGCCTCGTGCGCGACGGCGCGGACGCAACCGGCGTCGACATCTCCGACGAGGCGATCGACTTCGCGCGGCAACTGTCGGCCGACGCGGGCCTGCCCGCGCGCTTCGAGCGCGCCGACGTACTCGACTGGATGCCCGCAGCCGCCGCGCGTGGCGAGCGCTTCGATCGCGTGTTCACGTCGTACGGCGCGATCTGCTGGCTGTCGGACCTGAGCGCATGGGCGCGCGGGATCGCCTCGTTGCTCGCGCCGGGTGGCCGCTTCGCGATGGTCGAGTTCCATCCGTTCTCACTGTATTTCGACGAACAGTGGCAGCCGCGCTACGACTACTTCAACGGCGACGCGACCGAGGAACCCGCAGGCGTCGGCGATTACGTCGCGGCGTCCGGCACGGGGCTCGGCGAGCAGCACGATCATCCGGGCATCGTCGGTTTCGCGAACCCGCATCCGAGCTACGAGTTCATGTGGGGCATCGGCGACGTGGTGAATGCGCTGGTCTCGGCCGGGCTCGCGATCGACCGCCTGAACGAATATCCGTACTCGAACGGCTGGAAGGGCTTCGACGGCATGCGCGAGCTGGCGGGCCGCCGGATGGTGCCGCCCGAAGGCATGCCGCGCCTGCCGTTGATGTACGCAATCGCCGCGCACCGGAGGGCCGCATGACCCGCCGCACCGCCGCCGAGCGCGACGCGCTGTCGGCCCGCCTGCTGGCCCGCGACGACGTGCCGCTCGTGTGGACCATCGACCGGCGCGAAATCATCGAACACCTGTACGTATTGCGCGACGGCGCGCTGCATCTCGTGCCCGAGTTCTACGACGTGTCCGGCTGGCCCGACGGCGAAGCCGACCACTACACGCCGATCCTGCTCGACTGCCACGACCGCGGCGGCGGGTTTCTCGGCCGGTTCGACGGCGCGCGACTCGTCGCGGCAGCGATCGTCGACAGCCGGCCGCTCGGCCCGCGGCGCGACATGCTGCAGCTGAAGTTCCTGCACGTGAGCCACGACTGGCGCGGTTGCGGGCTCGGCGAACAGCTGTACCGCGCGGCGCAGGTGCAGGCACGCGCGATGGGTGCCGAGCGCCTGTATGTGTCGGCGACGCCGTCGCAGCGCACGATCGACTTCTACCTGCGGCTCGGCTTCACGGTCAGCACGGCGCCCGATCCCGAGCTTTACGCGCTCGAGCCCGACGATATTCACCTCGAAGGGCCGACCGCGTGACGGCTCGACACACGGATGAAGCGTAGAATTTTCCGCCCCGCCCCAGCCGTCATCCGTTGCCATCAGCCGTCACGGAGCGCGACATTGAACAACGACCCGCCATCGCCCACCACGCCGAAGATCCTCGTCAGCATGTGCGTGGTCGGCCATCCGGTCCGTTACAACGGCTCGGCGAAGACCGCCGCGCACGAGGCGCTCGAACGGTGGCAGCGCGAGGGGCGTCTCGTGGCCGTCTGCCCGGAGCTGGCGGGCGGCTTGAGCGTGCCGCGTCCGCCCGCCGAGATCGCCGACGGCGCATCGGGGCAGCAGGTGCTGTCAGGTCACGCAAGGATCGTCGACGTGAACGGCACCGACGTGACGGCGCCATTCGTTGCCGGCGCGCAAACCGCGCTGGCCCTCGCGCAGGCACACGATTGCCGCTTCGCGATCCTCGCCGACGGCAGCCCGTCGTGCGGCAGCACGTTCATTTACGACGGAAGTTTCGCGAGCCGGCGGCACGCGGGCGCCGGCGTCACGGCGGCGCTGCTACGCGAACATGGCATCGAGGTGTTCGCGGACACCGAGATCGACGCGCTCGACGCGCGCCTCAGGCAACTGTCGCAGGCCGGTTAACGACGATGGGCGGCACGAGACACCTCGTGCCGCCCATCGTGGCGGATACAGCACAGCGGTGAAGCGGCGCATATCCGGCCGCTTCACCGCATCGCGCCGGTCACACGCGTTCGATCGCGATCGCGATGCCCTGGCCGACGCCGATGCACATCGTGCACAGCGCGAAGCGGCCGTTCGTGCGATGCAGCTGGTACATCGCGGTCGTCACGAGGCGCGCACCCGATGCGCCGAGCGGGTGGCCGAGCGCGATCGCGCCGCCGTTCGGGTTCACGCGGGGATCGTCATCGGCCACGCCGAGCATGCGCAGCACGGCGAGACCTTGCGACGCGAACGCCTCGTTCAGTTCGATCACGTCGAACTGGTCGATCGTCATGCCGAGCCGCGCGAGCAGCTTCTGCGTGGCCGGCGCCGGGCCGATGCCCATCACGCGCGGCGCGACGCCGGCCGTCGCGATCCCCAGCACGCGGGCACGCGGCGTCAGGCCGAAGCGCTTCGCGGTGGCCTCGTTCGCCAGCAGCAGTGCAGCGGCGCCGTCGTTCACGCCCGACGCGTTGCCGGCCGTGACCGAGCCGTCCGGGCGCACGACGCCCTTCAGTTTCGCGAGCGCTTCGAGCGACGTTTCGCGCGGATGCTCGTCGCGCGACACGACCACCGGGTCGCCCTTCTTCTGCGCAATCGTGACCGACACGATTTCTTCGGCCAGCGTACCGTCCTGCTGCGCCCGCGCGGCTTTCTGCTGGCTGCGCAGCGCGAACAGGTCCTGATCCGCGCGGCTGACGTTGTAGTCGACCGCGACGTTCTCCGCGGTTTCCGGCATCGAATCGACACCATGCAGCTGTTTCATCAACGGATTGACGAAGCGCCAGCCGATCGTCGTGTCGTAGATGTCGGCCTGGCGCGCGAACGCGCTCGCGGCCTTGCCCATCACGAACGGCGCGCGCGTCATGCTCTCGACGCCGCCCGCAACCATCAACGCGGCTTCGCCCGATTTGATCGCGCGTGCGGCCACGCCGACCGCATCCATGCCGGAACCGCACAGGCGGTTGATCGTCGAACCCGGCACGCCCTCCGGCAAGCCCGCGAGCAGCGCCGACATGCGTGCGACGTTGCGATTGTCCTCGCCGGCCTGGTTCGCGCAGCCGTAAATCACGTCGTCGATCGCCGTCCAATCGACGTCGCGATTGCGCTCGACGAGCGCCTTGAGCGGCACCGCGCCCAGATCGTCGGCGCGCACGCCGGACAGTGCACCGCCGTAACGCCCGATCGGCGTACGGATCGCATCACACAGAAAAGCTTCGGTCATCAGTGTCTCCGGTCCCGTGAAAGGCAGGGAAATGAACAGGGCGCGCCCCTTGCATTGCCCGCCGGGATGCGCTCGGATGTTCTACATACGAACATAAGATCGTGTATCGAACGTTCAACGCATCATAGGGAGTGCGGGGACGACCTGTCAAGGGCACGGCCCGTCGGGAGGTTGGCGTGTCGGGCCCCATGCGCTATCTTCTCGGCTGCACGACATTCCAGGCGCTCATGACAACCGACGATATTCAGACGAAACCCGGCGACTCCTATGTACAGTCGTTCGCGCGCGGCCTCGCGGTGATCCGCGCGTTCGACGCGGCGCGCCCGGAGCAGACGCTCACCGAGGTGGCATCGGCCACCGGCCTCACGCGCGCGGGGGCCCGCCGGATTTTGCTCACGCTGCAGACGCTCGGCTACGTCGAGGCCGACGGCCGGCTGTTCCGGCTCACGCCGAAGATCCTCGAGCTCGGCTTCGCGTATCTCACCTCGATGCCGTTCTGGAATCTCGCCGATCCGGTGATGGAGCAACTGTCCGCGCAGATCCACGAAAGCTGCTCGGCCGCAGTGCTCGACCGCACCGAGATCGTCTACGTGCTGCGCGTGCCGACCCGCAAGATCATGACGATCAACCTGTCGATCGGCAGCCGGCTGCCCGCGTACTGCACGTCGATGGGCCGTGTGCTGCTGTCCGCGCTCGACGATGCGGCGCTCGATGAAACGCTCGCGCAGAGCACCATCCGCGCGCATACGCCGCGCACGATCACCGACCTCGGCGAACTGAAGGCGGCGATCGCGCAGGTGCGTCAACAAGGCTGGGCCGTGGTCGATCAGGAACTCGAAGTGGGGCTGATGTCGCTATCCGCGCCGATCCGCAACCGGCGCGGGCAGGTCATCGCCGCGATGAACATCAGCGGCAACGCGCAGCGGCATACCGCGAAGCAGATGGTGAAGGAGTTTCTCGGGCCGCTGCAGCAGGCCGCGCAGACGGTATCGGAGCTGGTGGCGCGGCGCGGTTGAGCGCCGGGCGAGATCGTCATATCGGTGACGCGATAAAGCGCCCAATAAAAAGACGGGCGGCACAAGGCCGCCCGCTCAAACTCTGATCTCTGCAACGTTCTTCTCACGGAACACGGAGCGCACTCCGCGTCGCACAATTTAGTGACGCACTCGCACACGGTCAATCTGACGAGAACGAAATTGCATCGCGTCGGCAGGACACCGCCCCGCTCACGCGCCCAGCAGCATCCCCTTTCGCACCGGCACCGTGCCCGTCACGCGGCCGAGCGGCGCGCCAGCCGTCACGAAACGGATCGCGCGGCGCATGTAGAACACGCCATCGGTCGCGCTCGAGATCGTCGTGATCGCGTCCGTCAGCGGATCGACGATGTCGAACAGCGGATCGCCCGCACGGATCGTCGCGCCGATCGCCGCGCGGTGCACGAGGATTCCGCTCACCGGCGCATAAAACTGCTCGCTGCCCGCGAGCGGCGTGGCCGGCGCGGCCAGCGGCGGCAGTGGCGCACGTTCGCCGCGCACCGCGCCGCACCACGCCAGATAGTCGACGAGCGCGTCGGCGTCGCGTTGCGCGTATTCGTACGTCACGTCGCGCTGACCCCGACACTCGACCGTCACGGCCACGGTGCCGGCCGCCATCGGCGTGCCGTCCGGCAACTGCGCGCGCAGTCGCGACCACAGCAGGTGATGGGCATCGTCGAACGCATGGCCGCCCGAATCCTCGGCGAGCAGCGACACCTCGGCGCCGAGATACCGCGCGAGCGGCTCGACGTCCGGCCACGCGGTATCGCTCGTGTAGACGTGCATCACCGCTTCGAGCGAGCAATGCAGGTCGATCACGACGTCGGCGTCGTGCGACAGCTTCAGCAGCGCCAGCTGCAGCGCATCGAACTCGGTGCGCGGCGCGATTTCATCGAGCGCCGCGCCGACGCATTCGCGCACGACCGCGCGATTGCGTGCGCCGTCGTCGCCGAGCCGGTCGCGCGCACGCGCGGCGATCTCCGCGAGCGGCAGGAAGCCGCGATTGAAGTTGCGGCCGCTCGCGAGGTCGAAACGGCCGATGAACTGCCCGAGCAGATGATGATTGAGGCCGACCGGGTTCGACACCGGCACGAGCACGATTTCGGCCACGAGCCGGCCTTCGGCGTCGAGCTGCGCGAGGCGCTGCTTGAGCACGAACGCCGCGAGCATCGCGGGCGTCTCGTCCGCGTGCAGCGCGGCCTGCAGGTAGATCTTGCGGCCGCTGCCGGCCGGCCCGAAATGAAAGCTCGTCAGCGTGCGCTGCGTGCCGATCGACGGCGACAGGAGCGGCGTGGTGCGAATCTGCATCGATGGTCTCGAATGGATGAAAGCGGGGAATCGGGAGAACGGGCCGGCACGGCGCTCAGTCGCCGTACGGATTGAAATCGAAATACTGCCTCGCGATCCGGTCGTACGTACCGTCCTTCAGCATCGACGCGATCGCGCCGTCGATCGACGCCTTCAGCGCGGTATCCGACTGCCGCATGCCGATGCCGACGCCGCGATCGCCCATGTCGAGCGGCGCGCCGACGAATGCGAAGCCCTTGCCGCGCGGCTGGCGCAGGAACCCGTAGTCGGCTTCCACGGTGCCGAGCAGCGCCGCGTCGAGGCGGCCGTTCACGAGATCGGCGAACACGTCGTCCTGGCTCTTGTACGGCACCACGCCGACGCCGGCCGGCGCCCAGTGCGCGAGCGCCCACGATTCGAATTGCGTGCCCGACTGCACGCCGACGCGCTTGCCGGCCAGCGACGCCGCCGTGCCGTCGAGCCCGCTGCCGGGCCGCGCGACGAGCCGCGACTTGAAGCGGAACAGCTTCGACGAGAACAGGATCTGCTTCTCGCGCTTCGCGGTGATCGCCATCGACGACAGGATCGCGTCGATCTTGCGCGCCTGCAGCGCCGGGATCATCCCGGAGAATTCGAGCTCGACCCACTGGCAGCGCAATTGCGCGCGGCGGCAGATCTCGTTGCCGAGATCGACGTCGAAGCCCTTCAGGCTGCCGTCGGGCGCCTTCGCGTCCATCGGCGGATAGGTCGGGTCGATGCCGAGCCGCACCACGTGCGCGTCGAGCGCATATGCGGACGTGGCGGCCAGGCCAATACACAGGAAAACGAGCGGGACGAGGAAACGTTTCATGGTCGACGACGGGCAGGAAGAGGAACGAACGGCATGAGCCGGACTGCCTGCGATCGTAGGGGCCGCGCGCGGCCGCCGGAACCATCGGCTGGCTTATCATGATCGGTATTTCCGATCACCGGCCTCGCTGCTTCCCATGGCGTTCACGCTGTCCCAGCTCCGCATCTTCCAGGCCGTCGTCGAGCACGGCAGCCTGCGCGCGGCCGCCCGCGCGCTCGATCTCGCGCAAAGCGGCGTCACGCAGCAACTGCAGGGCCTCGAGGCGACGCTCGGCGCGACACTGTTCACGCGCACCAACCGCGGGATCGTGCCGACGGCCGTCGGCCAGCGGCTGCTCGCGCGCTCCGGTTCGATCCTCGGCGAATGCGAGCAGGTCGAGCGGGAAATCCGTCAGTTGAGCGGCGCCTACGAAGGCACCGTCACGCTCGGCCTCGTGACCGAACCACTGATCGACGCGTTCGCGCCGGTGCTGACCGCGTTCCGCGCGCGCTTCGACAAGGTGGACGTGCACCTGCGCACCGGCACGTCGCGGATGATGATTGGCTGGCTGCGCGAGAGTGCGGTCGATTTCGCGATCGCGCTGGTCGCGAAGCAGACCGACACGACTGACCTCGCGGTCACGCCGCTGCGCACGTCGGCGCCGGTGGTCGTCTGCCGCAACGGGCATCCGGCGATGCACGCGCAATCGCTCGCCGAGCTGGCCGACTACGGATGGGTGTCGACGCGCTCGCCGAACCTGAGCGCCGACCCGGTCGTCAACCGGCTGCTCGCGTACTTCGACGCGCACGGCCAGCCGCCGCCGAAAATTCTCGCGACCGTCGAAGGAATGTTCGAGACGCTGCAGATCGTCACGCAGACCGATTCCCTCGCGCTCGAAACCGAAGCGATCACGCGGCACGGGCCGTTCGCCGGCGCGCTCGTGAAGGTGCCCGTGCGCGAACAGGCCGAAGCGCAGGACATCTGCCTGTTGCAGCGCGCGGCCGTGCCGCTGACGCCCGCCGCGCAGGAACTCGCGACGATGCTCGCGTCGTATTTGCGGGTGGTGCGCGGGCGGTAAGCGCACAGGGCCGCGCCGCGGCCCGCATCGCGCCTCGCGCGTCAGTCCAGCGATTTCCGCGCCGTCTCGCGCAGCATCGCGACCGCGATCAGCGACAGCACCACGCACGCGGCCACGTAGCCGGCCGGCGCGAGCTTGCTGCCGGTCGTCTTCACGAGCCAGGTCGCGATCAGCTGCGCGGTGCCACCGAAGATCGTCACCGCGAGCGCATACGCGATCGAGATGCCCGTCGCACGCACGTGGCGCGGCAGCGACTCGCACATCAGCGCCATTTCCGACGCCGAGCCGAGCGAATAGAACAGCAGCATCAGCGCGGTCAGCGGCAGGATCACCGACAGCGTCGGATGATGGTTCATCAGCCAGAACGCGGGGAACAGCAGCGCGACCAGCACGCCGCGGCCGACGAAGATCGGCAGGCGCCGGCTGCCGAGCTGGTCCGACAGCCAGCCGAACAGCGGGCATGTGACCAGCATCACGCAGCCCGACGCGACGCCGACGAACATCGACAGCTTCATCGGCAGGCCGAGCGTGTGGATCGCGTAGGTCGGCATGTAGAAGGTGAGGATGTAGGTCGACACCGTGCCGCCCATCACCGTGAGCATCAGCAGCAACACCGTGCGCGTGTGCTTCGAGAACAGCTCGCGCAGCACGCCGCGTTCGATGCCGTGATGACGGTCGCCGGGCGCATCGTCCGCGAGCCGGCGGCGCAGATACATGCCGACCGGCGCGATCAGCACGCCGACGAGAAACGGCAGCCGCCAGCCCCAGCCTTCCAGCGCGTCCTTCGTCATCGTGTTGGACAGCAACGCCGCGAAGCCCGAGCCCATCAGCGCGGCGCCGCCCTGCGTCGCGAGCTGCCAGCTCGCGCGGAACCCGCGGCGCGACGTGCCGCCCTGTTCGAGCAGCGTCGACGTCGCCGCGCCGAATTCGCCGCCCTGCGAGAAACCCTGCAGCAAGCGCGCGAACACGACGAGCAGCGGCGCGGCGACGCCCACCTGCGCATAGGTCGGCGCGATCGCGATCAGGCCGGTGCCGAGCGCCATCAGCATGATCGTCAGGTTCAGCGCGGCCTTGCGCCCCTTGCGGTCCGCGTAGACGCCGAGCACGACGCTGCCGAGCGGCCGCGTGAAGAAGCCGGCGGCGAACGTCGCGACCGACAGCAGCAGCGACGTGGTCGGGTCGCTCGACGGGAAGAACAGCTTGCCGATCAGCACCGCGAAGAAGCCGTACACGGTGAAATCGAAGAATTCCAGCCAGTTGCCGATCACGGCCGCCGCGATCGCGCCGCGCCGCGTGACGGCAGGCGCGCCCGGCGTGCCGGTGTCGGCGGCGCCCGCCGACGCGGGGTGCAGCGCGAGATGATCTTTCTGCATCGCTATCCTCTCCTGTCAATGCGGCCGGAAGCGCCGGCCGCGCGCCGCCGCCGCGATTACTGTCCGAGGTAACGCTCGACGAGGCGCGTCCAGAACGCCGCGCCGATCGGCAGGTTGCGATCGTTGAAGTCGTATTTCGGGTTGTGCACCATGCAGCCGTCCTCGCCTTCGCCGTTGCCGAGCCGCACGAACGAGCCCGGCCGCTGCTGCAGCATGAACGCGAAATCCTCGCTGCCCATCAGCAGGTCGGTCTGCTCGACCACGTGCGCATCGCCGACGAGTTCGCGCGCGACCTGCGCGGCGAAATCCGTTTCGGCATCCGTATTGACGACGACCGGATAGCCTTCGATGTACTCGACGTTCGCGCTCGCGCCGTAGCTCGCGGCCTGCGATTCGGCCAGCTCGGTGATGCGGCGCTTGAGCAGCGCGCGCACTTCCGGGCTGAACGAACGCACGCTGAGTTCGAGGCGCGCGCCGTTCGGAATCACGTTGTTCGCGGTGCCCGCGTGCATCGAGCCGACCGTGACGACCGCCGGCTGCGACGGGTCGACGTTGCGCGCGACGATCGTCTGCAGCGCCATCACGATGCTCGCCGCGACGACGACCGGATCGACCGTCAGGTGCGGCCGCGCCGCGTGGCCGCCGACGCCCTCGATCGTGATGATCGCCTTGTCGCCGGCCGACATGAACGGGCCGCGCCGCGTGAGAAATACGCCCGGCGCCGCGCCCGGATGGTTGTGCATGCCGAACACCGCATCGCACGGGAAGCGCTCGAACAGGCCGTCGTCGATCATCTTCTTCGCGCCGCTGTCGACGCCGTGCTCTTCCGCCGGCTGGAAATACAGGTGCACGGTGCCCGAGAAGTTGCGCGTCTTCGCGAGATGCTGCGCGGCGCCGAGCAGCATCGTCGTGTGGCCGTCGTGGCCGCACGCGTGCATCTTGCCGTGCGTGCCGCTCGCATACGGCAGGCCGGTCGCCTCGACGATCGGCAGCGCATCCATGTCCGCGCGAATACCAATGCTGCGCGCGCCGTCGCCCACCCGCAGCGTGCCAACCACGCCCGTCTTGCCGACCCCGCGCGTCACCTGCCAGCCCCATTGCTCGAGCTTGTCCGCGACGAGCGCGGCCGTGTCGTGCTCCTCGTACGCGAGTTCGGGGTGGTGATGGATGTGGTGACGGATCTCGCGCAGCCCGCCGGCGGCGGGCATCAGATCCTCGACTTCGGTGAAGCGGGTATCGGGGGTATCGGTGGTCATCAAGGGGCTCCTGCTGATTGTCAGCGTGTCTCGCACGCGGCGTTTGCATGCGGGAAAGCGAGCCACTATATCCAGCCGATATCGGTTCAAGAAGATGCGGAATTTTTCACCGTGATAAGTGTTTTTAATCAGGGTTAATACGGAGGTGTCGGGCCGGCTTGTAGCTTTCGCCGCAAACGCTTCATTTCAGTGCCCGACCCGATAGATGCGGCCGCTATGCACACCCTCCACGCTGCGCCGATACGCCATTGCCACACGTGTCGCGGGCACGCCTTCGTAACCGGGAAAGAACGGCCCGAACCGTTCCGCGGATTCGATCAGCATGGTTGGACTGACCGCATTGATTCGGATACCCCGACGAAAATCGCACGCAGCGGCACGCACGAACCCTTCGATTCCGGCATTCGATGCTGCGGCGTGAGCACCCTGCGCGATCGGATCGTCGACGGCGATGCCGGACGTCAGCGTGATCGAGCCGCCATCGCTCAGGTAATGCTGCCCCACCAGCGCGACGCGCACCTGACCGAGCAGCTTGTCCTGCAGGCCTCGATGAAAATCGGCCGCCGTCATCTTTTCGATTGGGGCGAGCACGACATTGCCTGCGGCGACGACGATGGCATCGACGCGCCCGATCTGCCCGAACAGCGAACCGACGCTGTCGTCACGCGTGATGTCGACCTGATGGTCTCCGCGGGTGCGGCCAACACGAATGATTTCGTGCTTGCCATCACGCGCAAGCTCATCTGCCGCGGCACGACCGACGTCCCCGCCGGCACCGATTACGACGATCTTCATCGAACACTCCTTTTCGCGTTCAGGTTGGAACGTCGCCATTCTTCACCGAACCGGGAACCCCATAAATATGCTCTAATTTCCGACACTCCTAACCTACAGTTCGCAATATGGACAGACTGCGTGCCATGGAAACCTTCGTTGCCGTCGTCGAAGGCGGCAACTTCACCGAGGCAGCGCGGCGGCTGGAAATCTCGGCGGTCATGGTCGGCAAATATGTGCGCGAACTGGAGGAGCGTCTCGCTGCGCGCCTGCTCGAGCGCACTACCCGGCGCCAGAACCTGACCGATGCCGGTCGCGTGTTCTACGAAGATGCCAAGCGTGCGCTCGAACACATGCGCATCGCCGAAACGTCGGTCGAACGGCTACGCGCGTCGCCCTCCGGTACGTTGCGAATCAGCGCGCCGATCACCTTCGGCGCCTGTGTCATCGCGCCGCTGGCCGCGACTTTCCGGCAGCGGTATCCGCTCGTGCGTGTCGAGCTGGAATTGAGCAATCGCAACGTCGACCTGATCGACGAGGGTTTCGATCTGGCGATCCGCATCGGCGAACTGGGTGATGCCGACCTCGTTGCAAGGCCGTTGACCGGGTATCGGATGGTGATCTGCGCGTCGCCGGGCTATCTCGCTCAGTACGGACGTCCACAGACGCCACAGGACCTGAGCGCGCATCACTGCCTGTTCCACACGGTGTGGAACAGCCGAAACGGCTGGAAGCTCGGCGACGATGACGGCACGCACTTTTCGGCTGAATCGGGGTTCACTTGCAACGACGGCAACGGCCCGCGGATGGCCGCGATCGCAGGCGCGGGATTGCTGCTGCAGCCGGAAGTCCTGGTGAGCCACGATCTGGCGAGCGGCGCGCTGGTACAGGTGCTGCAAGGTTACGAGCCGAAGCCGCACCCCGTTCATATCGTGTATCGACAAGACCGGCGCCCGCTGCCGAAGCTCACCGCTTCGTCGCGCATTTGCTCGAGCATGTGACGGAGCGCGACGCGTCGTAGCGTGCTTTTTCGGCGCCATGTCGATCAGCGCCTTCGCGACCGGTGCGACGTCGTCGTAGGCAGCCGCGCGCCCTGCACCACCCGCTCGATGTGCCATCCGAGGTTCGCGATACGCGCGGCCGCCGCCATCGCAGACGAACTCAGTTCGTACGGGCCTTCAGTTTCGCCACGAGGACATCGCCGAATTCAGGCGCCGACATTGGCTGCTGCCCCGTGATCAGTTCGCGATCGACGACCACGTTGCTGTGCCAGTTCGCCACCGTGTCGACGTGAGCGCCGGCTTCGGCCAACGCGTTCACCGGATAGAACTGCACGTTGCCGCCGAGCCCGCTCGGACCTTCGAGCTGCTGCTCCTCGCCCGTCGAGAAGACAGTCATCCGGTAACCGGCATACGGCCAGCCAGCCGCGAAGGCATTCGCGTTGCCGTCGTTGGCGGCCATCGATGCAACGAAGGCATTCGGGTCGCGCAGCATGGACAGCAACACGATCGGCCCGTGACAGATGATCCCGGTAGGGCGCCCGCTGTCGTGGAAGCTGACCAGGATCTTGCCGAGATTCCGGTCCTTGAGCAGGTCGACCATCGGCGCGTGGCCGCCGGGGATAAACAGGCCGACATAACCGCCGGTCCCCTCCGAGACGACGGAGGCCAGCGTCTTCGGATGCTTCAGTTGCGCGATACCTTGCGCGTATTTCAGTGCATCCGCGCGCGCTGCATCGTCGCCGCCGAAAAACAGCTTGTTGTTCGAGTTCGCGTCCATCACCGGCATGTCGCCGTTCGGATTGGCAATCACCGGCTCGTAGCCAGCCTCGACAAGCTTGCGGTACGGCACGACGAATTCGTTGAGGTAATAACCCGTCGAATATTTCCTGCCGTCGCGCAAATCGAGCGCGTGAGCGCTCGACATGACAACCAGCACCTTGCCGCGCGACTGCGCCGACGCGCCCACCGGCAATGCAAACGCGGTCGCCGTGGCGAGTGCGGCAGCACCGATCTTGAGGATGTTCATCATCAATACCTTCCGAAAAATTGAGTGAGCCGGCTCAAGCGCCGGTCCCGGCATCCACCACGTAGCGCGGAGCGGCCTTGGCGTTGGCGAATTGGGGCGTGAGTGCGCGGCGCGCCGCTTCCCATTGCGTCCAGCCGTCGCCGTCGTGCAGCGTCGGGATCGTCACGAGCTCGCCCTGATCGAGGCCCGCAAGCGCGGCATCCACCAAGTCGTCGGCCGTCATCGTGCTGGCGGCCTCCTTCTGCTTCGCATAGCCGGCCACATCCCAGAACTCGGTCGCCGTCGCTGCAGGCAGCACGGTCTGCACGCGCACGCCCTTGTCCGCCAGGTCGCGCTGAAGTGTGTGACCGAAACTCAGCACATACGACTTCGATGCGCTGTACACGCCGTTGAGCAGTTCGACCGCAATGCCAACGACCGAGCTGATGTTGATGATGGTGCCCGTGCCCTTGCTGGCGAACACCGGTGCGACGGCGTAAGTCAGGCGCGTGAGCGCGGTGATATTCAGATTGATCATCGATTCCATCGTGTCGACGTCACCGTTGAGAATCGACGCGACCGAGCCGATTCCCGCGTTGTTCACCAGCATCGTGATGGTGCTGTTCTCACGCAGGATGCCTTCGATCTTCGCGAGCGCGACCTTGTCGTTCAGATCGGCGGCGACGGTCTCGACCGAGCGGCCGGTTTCGGCCCTGAGGCGGCGCGCGAGCGCGCTCAGACGGTCCTGGTTACGCGCCACCAGGACGAGGTCGTAGCCGCGTTTCGCGAGGCGGTCTGCGTAAATGGCACCGATGCCAGCCGATGCGCCGGTGATCAGCGCGGTGCCTTGCGTGGAAGTGGTCATGATTTTTCCTTTCCGTGAATCGAACCGACCGGGTGTCGGTTCGTGGAACGAATTCTGGCTTCGACCGAATCCATCCTCAATGTCATATATGCAATGATTTATGCCATCCGCATGCTGACCGAAAACCTTGCGGATTCGTCCTTTGGAACAGGCGCCCGATTACCCAAAATCGGTTCTGTAGTGGGTTCCGCCCGGCGTCTTGCTTCCCGAAGGCGGCCGCGCGCAGGGCCATCTGATGACACGCCGCCGCAGCCCGTGACGATGTCCGTTTTATGCTAGATTCAATTGATCGGGACACGCACATGGCGGACGTCATGCACACGGTAGGGCTCGTTGTTTACCCAAATTTCCAGTCGCTCGCGCTCGCGGTGGCGAGCGTGTTCGAGTACGCGAATCTGCTCCGCGGCGAGGAGGTGTACCAGTTCCGGATCGTGTCCGAGCACGGCGGCGCGGTCATGTCGTCGCAGGGTTTTTCGGTCAACACCGAACCGCTGGCCAAAGCGGGATATGACACGCTGATCGTCGCCGGCGACAACGAATGCCGGCTTCCGTCGGCGACGCTGGTGGACTTCCTGCATCGCGCGCCCTTCCACTCGCGGCGTATTGCGTCGATATGCACGGGAGCCTTCGTCCTCGCGGCCGCCGGGCTCCTCGACGGGAAACGGGCGACGACGCACTGGTATCACGCGCGGGACTTCAAGAAACAATATCCGAACGTGCAGCTCGACGAAGATCGCATCTTCGTCGTGGACGGTCAGGTCTGGACTTCGGCCGGCATGAGCGCCGGGGTGGATCTTGCCCTAGCGATCGTCGAAAGCGACTTCGGGCTGGAAACGGCGCGCATGGTCGCGCGCAAGCTCGTGCTGTACCAACGGCGCGGCGGCGGCCAGTCGCAATTCTCGACCTTGCTGGAACTGAACGCGCGATCGGACCGCGTGCAAATGGCGCTGACCTACGCGAGCGAAAACCTGGCGAGCGATCTGTCGGTGGAGCGCCTGGCAGAGGCGGCACGTTTGAGCCCGCGCCAATTCAGCCGCGTGTTCCGGGAGGAGACGGGGCAATCCCCCGCGAAGGCGGTTGAGCGGCTGCGCGTCGAAGCCGCCCGCCTGATGATGGAAACGACGCGCCATCCGATCGAAATCATTGCGAGAGAAACCGGATTCGGCGACCGCGAGCGCATGCGCCAGGCATTTCTGCGCGCGTTTGGGCAACCCCCGCAGACCATCCAGCGCGCCTCCGGGGTTGCGCCGCTCATGAAGCAGGGCTTGTTGAACCAATAGGCGGGCAGGTACGCGCACCCAAACCGTAAGCGCTCGCTTCGCCCATCGAGAATGACGAGTGGGTTTCCGTCATTGAAGCGCCAGGGCTGCAAGCAGCCAGCAATCCAGGCGAAAAATCTACTGCTCGCCGGAAGACCACTCCGGGCTATAGCCGCCAAGCGCCGGGTGGTACATTTCATCGCCGGAATGCTGCGTGAATTCGACATTGAGCCGATCCTCGCGCAAGCCGAGAATCTCCACGCAATGCGCGCAAAGTGCCTGCGCCACTTCCATGCGCTGCCCGGGCGGGCGGCCCCGGCGGATATCCAGCATCATCACGGCGACCGGGACAGGCGCTTCGCCGACCTCGGCAATACGCCAGACACCGCCTTGCCCCAGCTCGCGGATCGCGACGCTGATACGCCGAATATCGACCGACATCATCCGCGCATAGGTCTCGCTCATTTTGGCGGCGAGCAATTGCTTGGTTTCCACCGAATAGTGGTCGTTCACGTCCAGTTGCAGATAGGGCATGGTATTCAGGATTCCGGGTGATTGATCGAACGCGTGCGGCATCGGCCTGTCCAGATGCCGCCAGCCGATTCTGGCACCCGGCTCGCCGCCCTCACCATGTCGAATAAGCCACGATTCCGGACACTGGTTCAAAAACGACGCCTGTTCGCAGAGGATTCTCGCGGCATCCTCCCCGCGCTATGCAAATCCGTACAACTTCGCCGGGTTCGTGACGAATATCCGCTGCTGCCAGTCCGGACGCCCGATCCACCCGGCGATCACGTCCAGCAAGCTTGCGTCGTCCGGCTTGTCCGTCTTCTGCGTCGGGTGCGGCCAATCGGTGCCCCACAGCATGCGCTCCGGCGCCATGTCGATCAGCGCCTTCGCGACCGGCGCGACGTCGTCGTAGGCGGGCGCGCCCGTCTTGCTGTCGACGTACGGCCCCGACAACGTGATCCACGTATGGCCCTTTTCCACGAGGCGTTGCGCGGTACGAAACGCGGCCGACGACAGCCCGTCGGGTTGCGGCACATGCGCGATATGGTCGATGACGAGCGGGCAAGGCAGCGCTGCAAGATGCGGCTCCAGCTCAGGCAACCGCGCACCCTGCACCACCAGTTCGATGTGCCATCCGAGGTTCGCGACGCGCGCGGCGAGCGGCGCCAGCATGTCGAGCGTCGTCGCGCCCGGATAGCTGAGGTTGAACCGGATCGCACGGATGCCGCCGCGATCGAGCGCCCGAAGTTCGTCGTCGCTCACGGTGCCGTCGACGACGGCGACGCCGCGCGCATCGGCGCCGAACTGCGCGATCGCCGCCAGCGTGCAGCGATTGTCCGTCCCGTACGTCGACGGCGTCACGACCACGTTGCGCTTCACGCCGATCCGCGCCTGCACGCTCCGGTATTGCGCGACGGTCGCATTCGGCGGGCGCAGCGTCGTGCCCGGCGCGACCGGAAACCGGTCGTCGTAGATGTGCATGTGACAGTCGATCGTCCCGTCGGGCAACCGGAACGCCGGCCGCTCGGTGCCGCTCGACCACGTTTCGTCGGCCGCGGCCAGCCTCGGCAATGCAGCCGAAGCCAGCGTCGCGCCGGCGATCCGGAGGAACCCGCGTCTCGCGATGCGCGTCATGATCAGATGGTCCCCGTCTTGCCGACCAGCTTGCCGGCCGCATGATTGCGCGTGAGCAGCAGCAGCGTCGCGACGCTCACGAGCGTGAGGATCGCGAGCGGCATCAAGGCGAGCGCGTAGCTGCCCGTCGCCGCCTTCACCCACCCGTACACGTTCACCATCAGCCCGCCGCCGAGCAGGTTCGCGATCGCGTTGACCGTCGCGAGCCCGGCCGCCACGGTACTGTTGGACAGCATGTCGGTCGCGAGCGCCCAGAACGGGCCCTTGAACGAATACGCACCGACCAGCACCGCACAGAGCATGCAGACCGTGGGCAGCAGCGATCCGCTCAGCGACGTCGCGAACAGGCCCACGCCGATCAGCAGCATCGGCACGACCGTGTGCCAGCGACGTTCGCCGACGCGGTCCGAGCGCCGGCCCCAGTAGACCATCAGGATCGAGGCCACCGCGTACGGCACCGAGTTCAGCAGGCCGGTTTCCATGACGGTCAAGCCGAACGACTTCAGCAACTGCGGCTGCCACACGGACAGCGTGCTGCCTGCCGCGGAAGCACACGTGTCGACGAGCGCGAGGCACAGCACGTAGCGGTTGCGGAACAGCTGCGCAAGCGGCAGCGATGGCACCTTCTTGCGTGTCTTGTGGCCGGCGGCCAGCGCGTTCGAGAGCCACGCGCGCTCGTCGTCGTCGAGCCACCTCGCGTTCTCCGGCTTGTTCGTCAGCATGAACAGGCACGCGATGCCGAGCAGCACCGTGGGAATGCCTTCGAGGATGAACAGCCAGTGCCAGCCGCGCAGGCCCCAGACACCGTCCATCTGCAACAGCAGCGCGGAGATCGGCGAGCCGATGAAGCTCGCGGCCGGAATCGCGACCATGAACGTCGCGACGATCCGCGCCCGGTACTGCGCGGGAATCCAGTACGACAGATAAAGCAGCACGCCCGGGAAGAAGCCGGCCTCGGCCGCGCCCAGCAGGAAACGCAGCACGTAGAACGTCGTCGCGTTGTGCACGAGCGCGGTCGCCGCCGACACGATGCCCCACGTGATCATGATCCGCGCGATCCAGATCCGCGCGCCGTATTTCTGCAGCGCGAGATTGCTCGGCACTTCGAAAAAGAAGTATGAAATGAAGAACAGGCTGCTGCCGAAACCGAAGACCTGCGCCGACATCCCGAGGTCGTGGTTCATCTGCAGCGACGCCATCCCCACGTTGCCCCGGTCGATGAAGGCAAGCAGGTAGCAGATCATCAAGAAGGGAATGAGTCGCCAGACGACCTTTCGTATGGTCCGGCGCTCGATCGCGGACGCTTCCATGAAACCGGCTTGCATGTTGTCTCCGTTTATTGTGCGCCTGAGCGCGTTCCTGTGAACCGTTGCCACGCGATGACCGCCACGACGCCGCACGCCAGCACGGCGGCCATGGCGGCGAAGGTGTGTCGCACGCCGAGCGCCTCCGATGCGCTGCCGACGAGCAGGTAACCGAACGGCATCGTGCCGTTGTAGGCCATGCCGTACATCCCGACGAGCCCGCCGCGCACGTGTTCCGGACACTGCCGCTGAATCGTCGCGTTCGTCGACGTGGCCGCGAACGTGAGGCTGAAGCCGAGCGCATAGAACGCGGGAATCGAACCCGCGGCATCGGTCGTCGCGGCCAGCACGGCCAGCGCGCCGACTGCCGTCCACGGTGCATAGGCGATGAACCGGCGCGACGCGCGCGGCCCGAACGCCGACGACAGCAGCACCGCCGCGCTCAACGAGCCGGCGCCGGCGCACGCGAAGAACACGCCGGTAAAGCGCGCCGCGTCGTGAAAATCCTGGTCCGCGAGCAGCGGCACGAGCGTCTGGTAGCTGCCGGCGAACAAGCCGATGCACGCGAGAATCGGCAGATAGCGGGCCGAGAACGCATCCGACAGCACGTAGCCGACCGCGTCGCGCAGGCCGCTTTCCGCGCGCGACGGGCGGTCCACCGTCGCGGTCCGGATCGACCGCACGCACGCCGCCATGAAGCACAGCGCGAGCGCATAGATCGCAAACGACGTCCTGGGGCCCAGCGTCGGATAGACGAAGCCGGCGATGGTCGGGCCGACCATGCGCCCGACGTTGTAGACCATCGTGTTCATCGCGACCGCGTTGGACGTGTGCGTCGCATCCTGCAGGCTCGTCAGCAGCAGCACCTGCCGCGCCGGCGTTTCCACCGCGCTCGACACGCCGATCGCCAGCGCATGCGCGAGGATCAGCTTCACGCCGAGCAGGCCGAGCAGCGACAACGTGAAGAGGCTGCCCGTCAGCAGCAGCGACGTCGTCAGCACGCAGAGCGTCACGCGGCGCGCGTTGGCCGAGCCGATGCGGGAGCCCGCCACCGGTGCGACGATCAACTGCGGCCCGTACAGCAGGAAGTTGAGCAGCGCGAGGATCGCCGCCGAGCCGGACAGGTGATAGATCAGCAGATTCAGCGTGACGTTCTGCGTCCAGCTGCCGAGCACCGACGCGACCTGCCCGCTCAGGTAGCGCCGCAGCGATGCCTCCGTCAGCGCCGGAAACAGCCTGTTCACCCACCCCGCTTGCGTCGCCACGTTCATGACAGCGCCTTTCCGCGCGTTTCGGGCGCGAACAGCACGACCGCGGCCGCGGCGACGAACGCGACGATCGTCGTCGCGAGCCCGAGCACGAAGCCGCCCGACGTCGACGCCAGCGCACCGATGATCAACGGCGCGATGAAGCCGCCGAGCCGGCCGCCGTTGTATGCGAGGCCCATGAAGAAGCCGCGCGATGCCGTGTTGCCGATGATCTCCGCGAGGAACGGGCCGGCACCCGCGAAGATCCCGTTCACGCTGAAGCCGGTCAGAAAGATCGCGGTCATCAGCAGCAACGGATTCGCCGACACGATGTATACGCCGACGGCCAGCGCACCGACCAGCAGATAGGCCAGGAACATCGGCCGCCGGCCGAGCCGGTCGACCCATGCCGAGAACAGCAGGAACCCGGTGATCGCGCCGAACTGCAACGCCAGCACGAACTTCAGGCTATGCACGAAGTCGAGGTGCTTCACCGTGATGAGGAACGTCGGCGTCCACGT
Source organism: Burkholderia sp. KCJ3K979 (assembly GCF_016759955.1). Classification (NCBI taxonomy): domain Bacteria; kingdom Pseudomonadati; phylum Pseudomonadota; class Betaproteobacteria; order Burkholderiales; family Burkholderiaceae; genus Burkholderia; species Burkholderia sp. KCJ3K979. The sequence goes on along the minus strand of NZ_JACFYV010000005.1, from coordinate 38,559 downwards.
GAATACGCCCCAGTAGAGGTACTGCAGGAAGAAGATGAAGCAGAAGGCGGTGAGCAAGCCGCGCACGTTCAGCTTCTCGCGACTGGCCGGGCCGGGCTTGCGAGCCTGCGACTTCGCGTGCCTGCGCTCGAGCCAGATCGGCGACTCCGGCGTCTTGCGTGCGACCCAGAACAGAATGAAGAACGGCGACGCACCGATCAGGAACAGCAGACGCCAGCTGTCGCCGCCCAATCCGCCCTGCGTGGCGCTGACGATGCCCGAGATCGCGATCGCGAGAATCGCGCCGATCGGCAAGCCCATCTGCATCAGCGCGCCGCCCTTGCCGCGCCGGCCCGGATGCCAGGTCTCCGCGATGAGCGCCGCGCCGGCGGTCCAGGTTCCGCCCATGCCGAGCGCGCCGAAAAAGCGCAACGTGGCGAACGCGTGCGCATCGGGCGCAAATGCGATCAGGCCGGAAAACAGCGAGTAGATGCCGACGCAGAGCAGCGCGGTGCGCACGCGCCCGATCCGGTCCGACACGAAGCCGAACAGAATGCCTCCGATGATCTGTCCGGCCGCCGTGACGCTCGTGAACATGCCGAGCTGCGCCTTGTTCAGCCCGAACTGCAGCGCGAGCGTGGGCAGCAGCAGCGACAGCAGGAACGAGTCGTAGCTCTCGAACGTCCAGCCGAGCCCCGCGAGCGACAGCGAACGCCACTCGATACCGGTCACGCGCGTGAGCCCTTTTTCCGCGGCGGCGGCTTCCATCTCCTGCGTCGCCGCGGTTGCAGTCGTCTTCATGGGTTGTCTCCGGGAATCGCGACGCGATAAGTCGAAGCGGCCGTCCGGCTGAACAGCGCGGCCTTTTCGTCGGCCGACATCGCGGACGCGAGTCGTTTGAAGGCGTTCCACAGCACGCGATAGCTGAACATCCCCTTGTCGACGGGGAAGTTGCTTTCGAACATGCAGCGATCGACGCCGAAAAGCTCGACGCAGGTGTCGAAATACGGCTGCCACGCGGACGCCAGTTCCTGCGACGACGGCGGCAACTCGCGCGCGGCGAAATCGAAACCGAACACGGTCATGCCCGCGCCGCCGAGCTTCATGCGCGTGTTCGGCAGCGCGGCGAGACGCCCGAGTTGCCGTTTCCACTGCGCATGCACTTCGGCACGCCGGCCGGCATGCGGCCCCACGCCGACGGGGCCGCCGAAATGGTCAATGACGACGATGACGTCCTCGGACGCGCGAGCGAGTTCGTACAGGTCGTCGAGCTGCGTGTGATAGACCCACGCGTCGAGCGACAGTCCGTAGCGGCCGAGCGTCGTCACGCCCTGCCGGAAAGCCTGCTCCGACATCCGGTCGCGCGGCGGCGTCACCGGGCTCGACCGCACGTCGGGGCTCGCGTGCCACGCGAGCGGATTGCGGATGCCGCGCAATCGCCCGCCGGACACCTGCAGCATCGTGTCGAGCACCGCCTCGAGTTCCGCGCCGAGCGACAGATCGGCGCCGCCGACGATGGCCTCGCAGCACCGCGCGGGACCGTATGCGCCGCTGTCGAACATCGCGGCGACGCCGCTCGCGAATGCCACTTCGCCCACCGGCTTGAACGCCTCCGGCCCGCTTGCGCGCAACATCGATCGACACTGCACGTAGACCGTCGACACGACCCGATGCCCGCTGCGCACGTCCGCGCCGAACTCGTCCGCGAGATAGCGACCGGTCTGGCGGTCCCACAGATGGTGATGGGCGTCGACGATGGCGAGTTCGGGCTCGAGCACCGGCTCGTCGCGCAATGCGAGCCACTCGGGCCTGACCGGCAGATGGGGCGCGTGAACGGTCTGCATCGCACTCGCCTCAGAACTTCTGGCGCATGCCGATCACCACGCCCGTCTGGTTGTGATCGGGCGCGACCGTGCCATAGCCGTTCACGCCGAGCGCGGAGCCGCCCTTGTTGCGCGCGAAACCCGCCGTCGCATAGATATCGGTGCGCTTCGACAGCAGATAGTCCGCACAGAGCACGGCGAGCCACGGGTCGGCACTGGTCGAATGCACGTCCTGGTAATAGGCCGTCGCCGTGACCACGAACGCGGGCGACACCGCGTATTGCGCGCCGGCCCAGTACAGGTTCGCCGCGCTGGCTTCGGCGCCGTTCGCGACACGGATCGGGTTCGCCGGCAGGAACGCATTCGACGCACGAAGGTAGCGATAACCGGCGAATCCCTTCACCGGTCCGATCGCATACGACGTGGCGGCCGTGGCGCGCCGCTCGGTGCCCGTGTTGGTCGCGACGGTGTTGCTGTTGCGCTGCTCGTACGACACGCTCGCGGCGAGCGGCCCTTGCGAGAAAGTCAGCGCCCCGCTGAAGAAGCGGCCGGTGAGTTGCGCGCCCGGCACCTCGGCGCCGTACCCGGTGTCGTAGCGGGTGCTATACATGGCCTGTGCCGTCAGTGGGCCGAACACGCCGGTGTACTTCACCGAGTTGTCGATGCGCGCGGCCGCCGCGTAGTCGACCGACAGCACCGAGTATCGCGACGACGCGCCCATCGGGTCGAAGGCCACGGCCTGTTCGTAAAAGAGCGCGTTCTGGCGGCCGAACGTCAGTTGCTGACCCCGGTACGCCAGCCCGACCCACGCCTGCCGGCCGAAAATCCGCGACGTCGTGGCGGCGTTCGAACCGAGACCTTTCGTCGACTGCGCGGTCGTGCCGTCATTGATGTTGAAGCCGTTTTCCAGCTGGAAAATGGCCTTCATGCCGCCGCCGAGATCCTCGACGCCCTTCAGTCCCCAGCGCGAACCGGACAGATTGCCCGACGCTTCGCGCGTCTGCGCGCCGCCGGTATTCGTATTGTTGATGTGTTCGACGCCGACATCGGCAATGCCGTACAGCGTGACGCTGCTTTGCGCATGCGCGGCAGCGCACCACGAGGCCGCGCTCGCGACGGTGACGGCGCCGAGCATGAAGCGGGGTTTCGGGCGGGAATGCTGGCTGGCCTGATTCGACAACATGAAGTCTCCAAACTGTTTTTTGTGGGTGGGTGTTCTGGCGAAAGAAAATTCACGCCTCGCGGGTGACAGGCGCTTCGCCGGCGCCCGAGCCCGGATCGCCGAGCCATGCGATGGTCAACGCGCCGAGCAGCAGCACACCCGACACGGCGATGAGCGGCGCGGTGAAGCCGCCCGAGAATTGCTTGAGCGCACCGATCATCGACGGCCCGACGAAGCCGCCGAGATTGCCGACCGACACGATCAGCGCGAGTCCTCCCGCGGCGGCCCGGCCGGTGAGGAATCCCGACGGGATGGCCCAGTAAGTCGCCTGGAACGCGAGGATTCCGCTCACCGTGACGCACAATGCGATCAGCTTGAAAACCGGCGCATGAATGAAGGCGCTCGCACACAACGCCGCCGCGGCGAGTGCGAGCGCACCGGCGACATACGGAATACGGTTGGCCGCGCGATTGGCGAGACGCGCCCACCAGAGCATCGCACCGGCGCCGATCGCATACGGAATGGCCGTCAGCCAGCCGACCACCGCGTGTTCGACGCCGAACTGCCTGATGATCTGCGGCATCCACAAGCCGACGCCGAGCGAGCCGACGATCCCGCAGAAGTTGACGAACGCGAGCACGAACACGCGCCAGTTCGTCATCGCGTCGCGCAGTGTGCTGCCGTGCTTCGCGCCGATGTCGCGCTGCTCGAACGCGAGGCGCTTCGCGAGCGACGCCTTTTCTTCGTCACTGAGCCACGCGGCTTTCTCGGGACGATCGGCCAGCACGAACAGGCACGCGATGCCGAGCATCACCGCAGGGACGCCTTCGATCAGCAGCAGCCACTGCCAGCTGCGCAGCCCATGCAGGCCGCCGAGTTCGAGCAGCGCGCCCGAAATCGGCGAGCCGACCATGTTCGCGACGGGAATGCCGACGAGAAAGGCGGCCGTCACCTTCGCGCGCCACTTGCCGGGAAACCAGTGCGTGAAATACAGGTAGATGCCGGGCGTGAACCCCGCCTCGGCGAGCCCGAGCAGAAAACGCGCGGCCGCAAAGCTCTTCGGTCCGACGACGAATGCCGTCGCCATCGAGAACAGGCCCCACGTGATCATGATTCTCGCGATCCATACGCGCGCCCCGACCTTCTGCATGATCAGGTTGCTCGGAATCTCGAACAGGAAATAGCCGATGAAGAAGAGGCCGGCGCCGACACCGAACTGCTCGGCCGTCAGACCGAGATCCTTGTTCATCGTGAGCGCGGCGAAACCGACGTTGGTCCTGTCGAGATAGCTGATCACGTAGCAGACGAAGATGAACGGCAGAATGCGCCGGAACGCCCTGGCGAGCGTGCGCTCGCTGGCCGCGTAATCGTCGCCGGCAAGCTGCGCCGAGGACGGCGCGTCGGCGCGCGGTGCGTCGTCGCCGGCACGCAGCGCGTGCGAAATGGTCATGCTTGTCTCCTTCGTCGCGCGGCTGGCGGCGCGATCTTTCGGCATGCGGGCGGGAAGCCGATGCGCGGCTTCCCGGCTCGTGGGTCTCAGTCCTGCTTCACTGCCCGTTTCGCTGCCTGTTTCGGCAGCGCTCCGGCAATACTCATGTCCGCTTTCAGGACGGAACCGGACGTCGATTCGGTGATGAAGAGCGTCTTCATGTCCGGGCCGCCGAAGCACACGCTCGTGAGCGACGCCCCTTTCGGCCCGGTCAGGATCTCGACGGGCTCCGCGCAATGGTCGAGCACCCACACGCGGCCGAGCCCCGGATTCGCGACGAACAGGCGGCCTTCGAGATCGACGGTGAGGCCGTCGGGGCCGCTCGGTCCGTAGGAGGTAAAGAACTGGCTGACCTTGCTGACCGACCCGTCGGCCTGCAACGGCATGCGCCACACGGCATTGCCGCGCGTCATCGCGACGAACAGCACCTTCTCGTCGCGCGACAGGACGAGCCCGTTCGGGCTCGGGCAGGTGTCGAGCAGCATGTCGAGCTTGCCGTCGGGCGACAGCCGATACACGCGGCCCGTCGGATCGTGCAGCCCGGTCTGCCCCTGGTCGGTGAAATAGAGGTTGCCGGCCGAGTCGAACGTCAGGTCGTTCACGCCCTTGAAGCGTTCGGTGTTGCGGCGCTCGAGATGCGGGCGAATTTCACCGCGCTCGATATCGAGCAGCATCAGGCCGTTCCGGTAGTCGGTGATGATCAGGTGCGATGCGTCGAAGCGCTTCATCCCGTTGGGCTCGCCGTCGTATTCGACGACGAGATCCCAGTCGCCCGACGGCGAAATGCGGAAGATGCGCCCGTGCGGAATGTCGGTGACGAACAGATAGCCGTCCGGATCCCACACCGGCCCTTCGAGAAAGGAATCGGTGACCATGCCGCCGCGATTCGCGCGCGCCCATTCCGTGCGGACGTCCGGCTTGCGAAACTTCTCCGGCATGCGCGTGAATACTTCGGCTTCGCGCACGTCGGGACTCGTCAGATAAAACATGCGTACCTCGATGTCCAGGGTTCAAGCCGCGCTGTGCGCGCGTTCGTCGAGCACCGCGAGAACGTTGGCGGCCGCGCCCTTCCCCATGTTCACGTACGCGGCATCGCTCACGCCGCCGACATGCGGAGACAGAATCACGTTGGGAATCTGCTGGAACGGGTGCGGCACCGTCATCGGCTCGACATCGAAGCTGTCGAGGCCCGCCGCGCGCAATTGGCCGCTCGCCAGCGCGTCGGCAAGCGCGGCTTCGTCGATCAAGCCACCGCGTGCGGTATTGACGAGAATCGCTCCGCGCTTGAAACGCGCGAACGTGTCGCGGTTGAGCATCCGGCGGTTGTCGGCCGTCAACGGACAATGCAGCGACACGACGTCCGACTCCGCGTACAGCGTGTCGAGCGCCACGCGCTTCACACCGACCGGCGCTTCCTTCGCGAACGGATCGAACGCGAGCACCTTCATGCCGAACGCCGCGCCGATCGCGGCCACGCGCCGGCCGATCGCGCCGAGTCCGACGAGGCCGAGCGTGCGCCCGTCGAGTTCGACGGACTTGTGCGTCGCCTTGTCCCAATGGCCCTCGCGCATGCGGATATCGAGCTGCGGAACCGACTTCGCGCACGCGAGCAGCAGCGCCCATGCGTGCTCGGCGACGGCGGCCGCATTCGCGCCGACCGCGGCGCGCACCGCGATACCGCGTGCGGCAGCCGCGTCCTGATCGATCACGTCGATGCCGCTGCCGTGCTTCGAAATCACCTGCAGGTGCTCGGCGGCGTCCATGATGCGGGCGTTGATCTTGCCGTACCGGACGATGATCGCGACCGGCTTGTGCCGGGTGCAGAGCGCCACGATGTCGCCTTCGGTCGGTTGCTTGCCGGCGAACACGACGTCGAACTGCGCAAGCATCTCGAGCGCTTGCGGCGCAAGGTCGGCGGCGGTCACGAGGACCACGGGCTTGTGCGAAGCGATCCGCATCACAGTGCCTCGCCTTCGGCCAGCATGCCGGCTGCACGCAGCTCCTTCTCGATCCAGCCCGGACGAAGGTCGCCCTTGTGGATCGCCGCGATACGCGCGGTTTCGAAGTCCAGTTTTTTCTGCGCGAGATCGACGATGCGCGCGACGTCGGCGCGGGGAACAACGACGACGCCGTCTGCGTCGCCGACCACCAGGTCGCCCGGATTCACCGTCGTGCCGCCCAGCGAGATCGGCGCATTCACGCGCCCCGCGATGCTTTTGGTCGGGCCGCACGGATTGAGGCCGGCCGAGAAGATCGGGTAGTCGCCGTTGGCCAGTTCGTGCGCGTCGCGCACCGCGCCGTCGATGACGATGCCGGCGATGCCGCTCGCCTTCGCCTGCGCCGCCATGATTTCGCCGAGCAGCGCGCACGAGATGTCGCCCTTGCCGTCGACCACGACGACGTCGCCCGGCTTCGCGACGGCGAGCGCCGCATGGATCGCCAGGTTGTCGCCCGGACGGACTTCGACCGTGACTGCGGGGCCGGCGACCTTCATCTTCGGCGACAGCGGCCGCACGCGGCCATGCACCGTGCCGCGGCGGCCCGCGACGTCGGCGAGGATCGCGGCCTGGTAACGCGCGGCCGCCTGAACGAGTTCCGGCGAGATGCGTTCGATGTCGCGATTGATCGGAGAAGTGCTGACGGATGGCTTGCTCATGACTCGACCTCGGGTTGTGCGTTGTACTCTGTACAACACTGGTGTACATAGTGAAATCACTATAACGAGACAACCCATACCAGGGCACTGGCGTTTACCCTTTTACGTGGTAAACCATCGTTTTACTCTGTACAATCCCTGTTGTGAGTCGACGGGAGAGAAGGAATGGGAAATGACGGCGTGGTTGCCGTGGAAAAGGCGCTTTCGCTGCTGGACTGCTTCAAGCCGGGCGCCGAATCGCAGTCGCTCGCGACGCTGTCGCAAGCCTCCGGCATGCACAAGACGACGGTCTATCGGCTGATGAACTCGCTGGAGCGAATGGGCTATGTCGTGCGCGCGCAGTCCGGCAACTATTCGCTTGGGCACCGCGTGCTGTACCTCGGCAAGCTGTACGAGCAGTCCTTCCATCTGTCCACGGTGGTCGAACCGGCGCTGCATGCGCTGGCCGCGCTGACGAAGGAAAGCGCATCGTACTACGTGCACGACAACGGGCAGCGGCTTTGCCTGTTTCGGGTCGAGCCGTCCGAAGGCCTGCGTGAAACGCGGCTCGCGGGCACGATGCTGCCGCTCGACGACACGGCCATCAGCCAGGTGATCCGTTTCTGGGGTCTCGGCGAACCGATCTATGACAAGCCGCCCGCACTGCCCCTCTTCACCGCGGGTGCACGCGATGTGCACACCGCAGCGTTCGCGGTGCCGATCTTCGGCGCCGGCGACAAGTTCATGGCGGCGCTGACGCTGTCCGGTCCAGCGTCGCGCCTCAGCGTCGCGCACGAATCGGGTGAACTGGATCGACCGCAGCTGGATGCGGCCGCCGATCTATCGCGGAAGCTGGGCGCGAGTGTCGCGCTCTGCGAGAGTCTGTACGGCACCTGATCGCCGCTTTGACCAAGGCGTGGTTCAGGTCGACGAACCGTTCGTCGCCTGACCGCGGACACGTTCGCACCATGCCCCGCCCGGCCCCCGGGAGCGCAACGCATGCGTCGCCGCACCGACGCGACGGCCCGCCCAATCGGCCTGTCCAATCGGCTCGGCACGCGGGCCCTTGATTTTCGAGACGAACGGTCTATTATTCCGCCATGGACGCTCGAACCGATCCGCCGCGCCGCCGCGGCAGGCCACCCAAACAGCACGACGACCTCGTCGCCACGCGCGACATGCTGCTGCGCACCGGGCTCGAGATCCTCACCGAAAAGGGCTTTTCCGCCACCGGGCTCGACGAGATCCTCGGGCGCGCCGGCGTGCCGAAGGGCTCCTTCTATCACTACTTCGACAGCAAGGAAACGTTCGGTCTCGAACTGATCGACCGCTACGCCGAGTTCTTCGCCCGCAAGCTCGACCGCCATTTCAGCCAGCTGGAACGCTCGCCGCTGGCGCGCGTGCGCGCGTTCGTCGACGACGCCCGCGACGGCATGGCCCGCCATGCGTACAACCGCGGCTGCCTGATCGGCAACCTCGGCCAGGAAATGGGCACGCTGCCGGAAAGCTTCCGCGCCCGTCTGCGCGCGACGTTCGAAGACTGGCAGCGCCGTCTGGCCGAATGCCTGGACGCCGCGCAGCAGGCGGGCGAGCTGGCGGAGTCCGCCGACCCCGCCGCGCTGGCCGCGTTCTTCTGGATCGGCTGGGAAGGCGCAGTGCTGCGCGCGAAGCTCGAACGCAGCGACGGGCCGCTCGCGCTGTTCGCGCAGTTTTTCTTCAACGGATTGCCTCGCCGCTGAATTTTTTTACGATTAATTAGACGATCGGTCTAGAAAGGAGGACGCATGTTCCAGGGCATCGTGATCGACAAGGACGAAACCGGCCAGCACGCACGGCTGCACACGCTGGACGACGCGCAGTTGCCCGCCGGCAACGTGACGATCCGCGTGGGCTATTCGACGCTGAACTACAAGGACGGGCTGGCGATCACCGGCAAGAGCCCGGTCGTGCGCAAGTTCCCGATGGTGCCGGGCATCGATCTGGTCGGCGAAGTCGAAGCGAGCACGCACCCGGATTACCTCGCCGGCGATCAGGTCGTGCTCAACGGCTGGGGCGTCGGCGAAACGCACTGGGGCGGCCTCGCGCAGAAGGCGCGGGTCGACGGCGACTGGCTGGTGCCGCTGCCGTCCGCGTTTTCGCCGCAACAGGCGATGGCCATCGGCACGGCCGGCTACACGGCGATGCTGTGCGTGATGGCGCTGGAACGGCACGGCGTGCGCGCTGGCGACGGCGAGATCGTGGTGACGGGCGCGGCCGGCGGCGTGGGCAGCGTCGCGACGGCCCTCCTCGCGCGGCTCGGGTATCGCGTCGTCGCCGTGACGGGCCGCCCGGCCGATGCCGACTACTTGCGGCAACTCGGCGCGGCGGAGATCCTGGATCGCGCTCAATTCAGCGCACCCGGCAAGCCGCTCGGCAAGGAACGCTGGGCGGGCGCCGTCGACGTGGCCGGCAGCCACGTCCTCGCCAACGTGTGCGCGACCACGCGCTACCGCGGCGTGGTGACGGCCTGCGGCCTCGCCGCCGGCATGGATTTCCCCGCGACCGTCGCGCCGTTCATCCTGCGCGGCGTCACGCTCGTCGGGATCGACAGCGTGATGTGCCCGCGCGCCGAACGGCTGGAGGCCTGGCGCCGGCTCGCGTCCGACCTCGACGTCGAGCAGCTGGGCGCCATCGGCCGTCGGGTCGGCCTGAGCGAGGTCATCCCGCTGGCCGCGGAACTGATCGACGGCAAGGTGCGCGGCCGCATCGTCGTCGACGTGAACGCGTGATCGCCATTCGTGCCGCTTTATCGAGGAGACGTCATGACCGCTTCAGACAACGCGCCCGTCAGCCGCTTTCCGGTGCCGGCGCTCGAAGACCTGCCCGACGACATTCGCGCACGCATCGCGGCCGTCCAGGAGAAATCGGGCTTCATCCCGAACGTGTTCCTCACCCTCGCGCATCGCCCGGACGAGTTTCGCGCGTTCATGGCGTACCACGACGCGCTGATGGACAAGCCGGGCAATCTCAGCAAGGCCGAACGCGAAATGATCGTCGTGGCCACCAGCGCCGCGAACCAGTGTCAGTACTGCGTGATCGCGCACGGGGCGATCCTGAGGATTCGCGCGAAGGACCCGCTGATCGCCGACCAGGTCGCCACCAACTACCGCAAGGCCGACATCACCGCCCGGCAGAAGGCGATGCTGGACTTCGCGATGAAGGTGTCGCAGGCCGCGCATCAAGTGGGCGAGCCGGACTTCGACACGCTGAAGACGCACGGCTTCACCGAGGACGACATCTGGGACATCGCGGCGATCTCGGCCTTCTTCGGAATGTCCAACCGCATCGCGAACGTGACCAACATGCGGCCCAACGCGGCGTTTTACGCGCTGGGGCGCTGAGAGCGCCGGACGTGTCGCCGGTCAAGGTCCCCGCGCGCGCCGCGAAGCCGCAAGTGGTAATGCACCGGTCGCTGAGCACGCAGTTCGCGCAACTGCTGCAGGTTTCGGACCGGCTCGTGTACGCGAACGAACTCGAAACGGTGCGTCACCTGCTCCAGCACGGGCATGGCTGGGGCTTCCTGCCGACGCATTTCGACGATAACTGCCGGCCGTCCGTCACGCGCATCGACACGGAGGTCAGGCACGGCAGCCTCGTCCATTCGATCGTCCGGTGTGGAATCCCGGCGCGTGGAACCCGTCGCCGATCATCGAAGCGATCGACGCCGCCGGCGCGGCATGGGAGAAAGCCACGCAGTGGCAGCACGGCGCACGCTGAACGCAGCGGCCATGCTGCCGGCCGCCGTTACTCGATCACCTTCAACGCATCGAGCCCGTCCGGCAGCTTCGCATCCGGAAACTGCGTCGACAGCGTGGCGTCCCGCCACCGCGCCGCCTCTTCCGCACGCTGCCGCTCCGCCTGCTCGCAGACGAACAGCGCATCGCCGCCGAGCAGCAAACGCAGCGGCACGTCGTCGCGGCGCGACAGGTCGACGATCAGCGCCGCGATGCGTGCGGGGTCGCCGATCTCGTGGCCGCCATACGCACCGAGCAGGTCGAGAATCTTGCCGACCGACGGCTGATAGTCGGGCAGCAGATCGTCGACGCCGCGCTTCGCCTGCGCGGCCCATTCGGTACGCATCCCGCCCGGCTCGAGCGTGCACACGCGCACGCCGAACGGTGCCGCTTCCTTCGCGAGCACGTCACTGAACCCGCCGACCGCCCACTTCGCGGCCTGATACGCGGACAATCCGGGCGTCGACGTGCGCCCGCCGACCGACGACACCTGGAAGATGTGCCCCGCGCGTTGCGCGCGCATCGTCGGCAGCACCGCGCGCGTGAGGTTGATCACGCCGAACAGGTTCGTTTCGATCTGGTCGCGGAAAGCGTCGGCGCTCATCTGCTCGAACGGCGCCGTGTGGCCGTAGCCCGCGTTGTTCACCAGCACGTCGATGCGGCCGAACGCCGCGCGTGCCGCCGCGACGGCCTGCGCGGCCGCCGCTTCGTCGGTGACGTCGAGTTCGACCGGCAGCAGCCGGTCGCCATACCGTTCGGCCAGATCGGCCAGTCGCGCCGGATCGCGGGCGCCCGCCACCAGCCGGTCGCCCGCCGCCAGCACCGCTTCCGAAATCGCTCGCCCGAGGCCGCGCGCGGCCCCCGTTACCAACCAGACTTTCGACATTTTCCACTCCTTGATCGTGGTGAAACGATGAAATGAATGATTACTCACTCATTAATATGGGCGACGTATCGATCGTTCATGACCTGCATCGCCCTGCCTGAAACGCCCTGCCCGTCGTCGCGGCACACGCCGCCACGACGGCCATCCCTGACTCACACCGTGTGCAACACGGCCCACATCGCGCGAAATCCCGCTTCCCGGTATGCGTCGGCCCGCGCTGGATCGCGTGCGATCGACTCCATCGCGGTTTCCGCGATCGACGTGAACAACGCCGAGCAGAATGCATGGGCTTCGTCGCGGTTCAGGCCGCCCGACGCGGCAACCTGTTCACGCAGCAGCGAGCCGATCCCGCCGAAACCTTCCGCGCCGGCTGCCCGATGCGCGTCGTCGATGCGGCCGCTCACGCCGAGCTGCTGCAGCGCACGGCGCCCGTCCGGATTCGCGACGCCCCACGACACATAGCCATTCCACGCATGCCGCACCGCCTGCTCGGCCGGCGCATGTTCCGGAAACCCGGTCATCATCGCCTCGCGCAGGCCGGCCTTCAGGCTCAGGTACAGCGCGTTCAGCAACGCATCCTTGGTCTCGAAGTACGTGAACACCGTGCCTTCCGCCACGCCGGCGAGCTTCGCGATGCGCGCGGTCGTCGCGCTCGCGCCGTCCTCGGCGAGCGCACGCGCGGCCGCGGCGAGGATGGCGTCGTGCTTGTCGGGACTGCGCGGTCGGGCCACGTTCGATTCCTTTAATGAGTGAGCGCTCAATCATAATCAACCCGGCATCCGGAACGCAAGCCCTGTTACATCCGGGGGGAACGCATACGCAAACCATCAAAACGGTGCACTATTGCGTTTTGCCGTACCGGCGCCCGAGCATCCGGCGCCTCATTGCCCTCGACGTTCGTTTCACGTTCACCGTTTCAAACCGCGAACCTCCCATGACGAATCAGCCTTCCCAGACGGCGGCCGACCGGCCCGTCGACATGATCATCTTCGGCGGCGGCGGCGACCTGGCCGCCCGCAAGCTGTTGCCCGCGCTGTACATGGCGCACCTGCACTGCAATCTTCCGCCCGAGACGCGCATCATCGCCGTCGGCCGCCGCGACTGGGGCATCGACGGCTATCGCAAGTTCATGGACGAGCAGTCACGCCCGTTCATCGACGAGAAGGCGTTCGACGCCGACGCGTGGAGCCGCTTCCTCGACCTGTTCAAGTACGTGCTGATCGACGTGAACGCGCCGGACGACTATCTGCGCCTCGCCGAAGCGGCGCGTAGCGACGCCGTGCGCGTGTTCTACCTGTCGACGTCGCCGGAGCTGTTCACGACGATCTGCGACAACCTGTCGGCCGCGCACCTCGTCGACGCGCACTCGCGCGTCGTCCTCGAAAAGCCGCTGGGCCACGATCTCGCGTCCGCGAAGGCGATCAACGACGCGGTCGGCAAGCACTTCGAGGAATCGCAGATCTACCGGATCGACCACTATCTCGGCAAGGAAACCGTACAGAACCTGATGGTGCTGCGCTTCGGCAACCCGATCTTCGGGCCGCTGTGGCAGGCGCCGAACATCCGCAGCGTGCAGATCACCGTTGCGGAAACGGTCGGCGTCGGCAGCCGCGCGGGTTTCTATGACCATACCGGCGCGCTGCGCGACATGGTGCAGAACCACCTGCTGCAACTGCTGTGCATCGTCGCGATGGAGCCGCCGGTGTCGCTCGACCCGGACGCGGTGCGCGACGAGAAGCTGAAGGTGCTGCGCTCGCTGCGGCCGATGTCGCTGTCGGACGTCGCGCGCGACACTGTGCGCGGCCAGTACACGGCCGGCGCGGTGGACGGCCAGCCGGTCAAGGGCTATCTCGAGGAAGACAACGTGCCGGCGGACAGCCGCGCGGAAACCTTCGTCGCGCTGCGCGCGCACATCAACAACTGGCGCTGGGCGAACGTGCCGTTCTTCCTGCGCACCGGCAAGCGGCTGCAGCGCCGCCAGTCGGAAATCGTGATCGAGTTCGCGGACATGCCGTTCTCGATCATCCCGACCGGCCCGCGCAATTACGGCAACCGCCTCGTGATCCAGCTCCAGCCGGAAGAGTCGATCCAGCTGCAGATGCTCGCGAAGGAGCCGGGCAGCGGCATGAACATGGTGCCGGTGAGCCTGAACCTCGATCTGCAGCAGGCGATTCCGGAACGGCGCGCGGAAGCGTACGAACGGCTGCTGATCGACGTGATCCGCGGCCGCCTCACGCACTTCATGCGCCGCGACGAGCTCGAAGCCGCGTGGTCGTGGGTCGAGCCGATCCTCGACGGCTGGAAGCAGCTCGGCGACCGGCCGCGCCTGTACACGGCCGGCACGTTCGGCCCCGCGGCTTCGTCGGCGCTGCTCGCGCGCGACGGGATGTCGTGGGCCGAAGAGGCGTAATCGCAGCACGACGGCGTGCCGCCGCGCGGCACGCCCGCTCCCGAAGGGCAGCGCCGCCTGCCCTGCGCCCCGCTACTGCGGCTCCATCCACGCGGCCTTGCGCCGCGCCGGCGCATCGCCGCCGCTGCCGCCGCCCAGCACCTCGATCAGGTAGTCGACGAACGACGCGATCCGCGACGAGATCGCGGTATTGCGGTAGTACACCGCGTGAATCGGCTGCTGGACGTCGAGCGTGTGGCGCGCCAGCACCTGCACCAGCCGCCCCGCGTCGCGATCCTGCGCGGTCACGAAATCCGACAGGCAGACGACGCCCGTACCCTCCAGCGCAAGCTGCCGCAGCGTTTCGCCGCTCGACGAATACACGTCCGGCTCGATGCGGTACGCTTCGCCGTCCGTGCCGAGGATCGGCCATACGTTCAGCGATTCGGGCTGCGTGAAGCCGAGCAGCGTGTGCTTGTCGAGATCCTCGACCTTGCGCGGCTGGCCATGCGCTTCGATGTAGTCGGGGCTTGCCAGGATGCGCACCCTGCTGTTGCCGATGCGCCGGCTGTGCAGCGTCGAATCCTTCAACCGGCCGATCCGGATCGCGACGTCGGTGCGCCGCTCCAGCAGATCGATGATGCCCTCGTTGCTGTTCAGCTCCAGCTCGACCTTCGGGAAGCGTTCGCGGTAGCCGCGCACGAGCGGCACGATCACGTGCAGCATGAACGGCGTCGCGGCGTCGACGCGCAGGCGCCCGGACGGCATCTCGCGCCGCGCGAGCATCTGCTCTTCCGCGGTCTCGACCGATTCGATGATCGCGCGCGCGTTCTGCAGAAATGCGCGCCCTTCTTCCGTCAATTCGAGCCGGCGGGTGGTCCGGCGCAGCAGCGTGGTCTTCAGCTTCTCCTCGAGCCGCGCGAGCGTGCGGCTCGTCGCCGACACGGTGAGGTCGAGCTGCTGGGCGGCGGCGGTGATCGAACCGGTGTCGACCACGGCGGCAAAGGCCTGGAGTTCGTCGAGGGTGATCTTCATTGTTGATTTGAAATCAAAACAATTTGGTTTATAGACCAGTTTTTCAGCAAAAGTAAAGCCGGCACACTGCGATCCATTCCTACTGAAACCCGGATCCCGTCATGCCACTCGCGTTGCTTGCGCTGACCATCAGCGCCTTTGCCATCGGCACCACCGAATTCGTGATCGTCGGCCTGATCCCGACGATCGGCGCCGACCTCGGCGTCAGCCTGCCGTCCGCCGGCCTGCTCGTCAGCCTGTACGCGCTGAGCGTCGCGATCGGCGCGCCGCTCCTCACCGCGCTCACCGGCCGCGTGCCGCGCAAGGCGCTGCTTGCCGGGCTGATGGCGCTCTTCACCGTCGGCAACCTCGTCGCATGGCAGGCGCCCGGCTACGAATCGCTGATCGTCGCGCGCATCCTCACCGGCCTCGCGCACGGCGTGTTCTTCTCGGTCGGCTCGATCATCGCGACCACGCTCGTGCCGAAGGACAAGGCCGCCAGCGCGATCGCGACGATGTTCAGCGGGATGACCGTCGCGTTCGTCGCCGGCATTCCGCTCGGCACCTTCATCGGCCAGCACTTCGGCTGGCGCGCGACGTTCCTGATCGTCGCGCTGTTTGGCCTCATCGCGTTCCTCGGCGCGGTCGCGTTCGTGCCGCGCGGACTGCCGCAGACGCCGCCCGCGCCGCTCGCCCGCCAGCTGCGCGTGCTGGCCCAGCCGCGCCTGCTGCTCGTCTATGCGATGACGGCCGTCGGTTACGGCGGCTCGCTGATCGCGTTCACCTATATGGCGCCGCTGCTCGAACAGATCGCCGGCTTCACGCCGTCGCAGGTCAGCCTCGTGCTGGTCGGCTACGGCGTGTCGGTCGCGGTCGGCAACGTGTGGGGCGGCAAGCTCGCGGACGCCGTCGGCCCCGTGAAGGCGCTCAAGCGGATCTTCCTGCTGCTCGCGATCGTGCTGCTGGCACTGACCTTCACGATTCACGTGAAATGGCTCGCGGTGCTGACGATGCTCGCGTGGGGCGCCGTCGCGTTCGGCAACGTGCCGGGGCTGCAGGTGTACGTCGTCAAGCAGGCGCGCCACTTCGCGCCGGACGCCACCGACGTCGCATCGGGCTTCAACATCGCCGCCTTCAACCTCGGCGTGGCCGGCGGCTCGTCGCTCGGCGGCCTGATCGTCGCGAACGTCGGCCTCGGCCACACGCCGTGGATCGCCGCCGTCGTCACGCTCGGCGCGTTCGCCCTCACCGCGCTGAGCGGCCGCCTCGACCGCCGCCACGGGCTGCCGGAACGCACGGCCGAACCCGTCGAACTCGCCCATTGAACGTCACCTTTTCACAGGAGCCACCAGCATGAACGCATCGACCCAACGTCCGCCGTTCGCCGGCAAGACTTTCGAAGTCCGTTACGACGGCCTCACCGCGCTCAACGCGTACGACGAGGACGGCCGCCACATGCGCTACGAGATCACCGAAGGCCCGTACGCGGGCGCGAAGGGCGAAGTCGAATACACGTGGCAGCCCGTCGCCGGCGAGACCTACGCGATCTCGTGGCAGGAAGCCGATCGCGCCACCGTCGTGCACATCGACGATTTCGCCGCCGGCACGTCGCGCTCGTTCTTCACCGCGTCGTCGCTGGATTTCTACCGGCTCGACGGCAGCCTGCGCGCGGTCTGAACGGAGCAACCCGATCATGTCCCCCTCCCTCGACAAGCTCGCCGCCGGCGGCTTCAGCATCGGCATCGAACTGCCGCTCGACAACGACTGGACCCCGTCCGGCAACGCGAAACGCCGGCATGACGGCCGCCACCCCGGCGAGCCCGACCTGGAAATCCACGCGGAGCTCGCGCAACTGGCCGACACGCTCGGCTTTCGCGCGCTCTGGGTGCGCGACGTGCCGGTGTACGACCCGTCGTTCGGCGACGCCGCTCAGGTGTTCGAAACGTTCTCGTATCTCGGCTACCTCGCCGGCATCACGCGCGACATCCTGCTCGGCACCGCGGCCGTCGTGCTGCCGCTGCGCGAGCCGCTGCTGACGCTGAAATCGGCCGCGACGATCCAGGAACTGAGCGGCGGGCGCCTGCTGCTCGGCGTCGCGAGCGGCGACCGGCCGGTCGAATATCCGCTGTTCGGCCGCGACTTCGCGTCGCGCGGCGCGAACTTCCGCGACCAGATCGCGCTGCTGCGCGACGGCGCGCGGACATCTGCCGCCCGGCCTGGAAGTGCTGCCCGCCGCCCGCTCGCCGGTGCCGCTGCTCGTCGCGGGCCTCGCTCAGCAGACGCCCGCGTGGATCGGCGAACACATGGACGGCTGCCTCGCGTATCCGGGCACGCCGGCCGACCATCTGCAGCGCGCCGCGAACTGGCGTGCGGTGGCGGGCGACAAGCCGTACGTGAGCTTCATCCACCTCGACCTCGCGGAAGATCCGCACGAACCGCTGCAGCGGCACCGCTTCGGCGCCCGCGCGGGGCGCATCGCGCTGACGGAGGAACTCGCGGCGATGCGCGACGCGGGCGTGCGGCACATCGGCCTGCATTTCCGCCGCAACCGGCGGCCGCTCGACGAGACGATGGCCGAGATCGCGGCGGACGTGCTGCCCGCATTCCATCCGAAAACGACTCCGCAGACGCTCGCCGCATAAGGCCGGCGAGCGTCTTCCAATAGGCGAATTGCCGGCCAATATTTGATTTCAAATCAAATATATTTGACCTCTACAGGCGTTTATTTCATCAGTCTCAAGCGCCAGAATGACGTCCATACCGCAATCGTTCCCCCTCTTTCAGGAGCACATGATGAGCAAGATTCCCGCATTCGGCCTCGGTACCTTCCGCCTGCAAGGCCAGGTCGTCATCGACTCGGTCCGCAACGGCCTCGAAGTCGGCTACCGCGCGATCGACACCGCGCAGATCTACGGCAACGAAGCCGAAGTCGGCGAAGCGATCGCCGCATCGGGCGTGCGCCGCGAAGACCTGTTCCTCACGACGAAGATCTGGGTCGACAACTACGCGCCGGAGAAGCTGGCGGCCAGCCTCGAGGAAAGCCTGCGCAAGCTGCGCACCGACGTCGTCGACCTGACGCTGATCCACTGGCCGGCGCCGGGCAACGGCGTGTCGATCGACGCGTTCATGACCGCGCTGGCCGATGCGAAGGCGAAGGGCCTCACGCGCCAGATCGGCATCTCGAACTTCAACATCGAACTGACGAAGGAAGCGATCGCGGCGGTCGGCAAGGATGCGATCGCGACGAACCAGATCGAGCTGAGCCCGTACCTGCAGAACCGCAAGCTGGTCGAGTTCCTGAACGCCGAAGGCATCCACGTGACGTCGTACATGACGCTCGCGTACGGCAAGGTGCTCGGCGACCCGGTGATCGGCGCGATCGCGCAGCGTCACGACGCGACGCCGGCGCAAGTCGCGCTCGCGTGGGCGCTGCAACTCGGCTACTCGGTGATTCCGTCGTCGACCAAGCGCGAGAACCTCGCGAGCAACCTGCTCGCGCAGACGCTGCGCCTGACCGACGAAGACATGGCGCAGATCGCCGCGCTCGAACGCAACGGCCGCGAAGTCGACCCGGCCGGCCTCGCGCCGAAGTGGGACTGAGCACGCGGCGGCTTCATCCGATATGACCCATCCGCGGCCCGCCGGCCGCGGCACCGACAGGAATCCATCATGACCCAGGACCCGCTTTTCCAACCGCTGCGACTCGGCGCGCTGACGCTGCCGAACCGCATCGTGATGCCGCCGATGACGCGTTCGCGCGCCAGCCAGCCCGGCGACGAAGCCAACGAACTGATGGCCGCGTACTACGCGCAGCGCGCGAGCGCGGGCCTGATCGTCAGCGAAGGCACCTACATCGCACCGCTCGGCAAGGGCTACGCGTGGACGCCCGGCATCCACACGCCGTCGCAGGTCGCCGGCTGGCGCAAGGTGACGGACGCCGTCCATGCCGCGCATGGCCGCATCTTCGCGCAGCTGTGGCACGTCGGCCGGCTGAGCCACACGAGCCTGCTCGGCGGCCAGCAACCCGTATCGTCGTCGCCGCTCCAGGCGAAGGGCGTGAACGTGTTCATCGCCGGTGAAGACGGCAGCACGCCGGGCTTCGTGCAGGCGTCCGAGCCGCGCGCGCTGTCGATCGACGAGATCCGCGAGATCGTCGACCAGTACCGCACCGCCGCCCGCCATGCGATCGAAGCCGGCTTCGACGGCGTCGAGCTGCACGGCGCGAACGGCTACCTCGTGAACCAGTTCATCGACTCGAACGCGAACACGCGCACCGATGCGTACGGCGGCTCGCTGGAGAACCGGCTGCGGTTCCTGCGCGAAGTCACGCAGGCGCTGATCGAAGGGACCGGCGACGCGTCGCGCGTCGGCATCCGTCTCGCGCCGCTGACCACGCTGAACGGCTGCGTCGACGACGACCCGGAAACCACCTACCTCGCCGCCGCGAAGCTGCTCGGCGAACTCGGCGTCGGCTATCTGCACATCGCGGAAGCCGACTGGGACGACGCGCCGCTGATGCCGGTCGCCTTCAAGCAGCAATTGCGCGCCGCGTTCCCGGGCGTGCTGATCTATGCCGGCGCGTACACCGCCGAGCGCGCACGCGAAGCGATCGCCGCCGGCTGGGCCGACCTCGTCGCATTCGGCCGCCCGTTCGTCGCGAACCCCGATCTCCCCGAGCGGCTGCGCACCGGCGCCGCGCTCGCGCCGCACGATCGCAACACGCTGTTCGGCGGCGGCGCCCACGGCCTGACCGACTACCCGACGCTCGCGCAAGCCGCGGCATAACGATCGACAGGAGTCTCGAATGAAAGCGACGCTCGCCCGGCTCGCGCTCGCCGCGATTTTGCCGTTCGCGGCAGCCCAGGCGGCGCACGCCGCGCCGGCCGCCCCGGCGGCCGACTGGTATCCGTCCGTGTATGGCGCCGATGACGAAATCGGCGCGGCCAACCTGCTGACGCCCGACGTTGTCAAGCAGGCGGTCGGCCTCGTGAAGGCCGGCAAGACCTATCCGCTGGCCGTGCCGGTGGACAAGCGCCTGCCGGCGTTCCGCCATCGCAGCTTCCGGCTGTACAACGTGCAGGTCGGCCAGCAGGCCGGCAAGAGCCTCGGCCCGAACAAGTTCACGTTCAACGACGAACTCGTCAACGCATGGACCGGCGTCGGCACGCAACTCAACGGAATCGGCCACATCGGCATCGACAACGTCTACTACAACGGCAACAAGGCGGCCGATTTCGTGACCGTCGACGGCGTGAAGAAGCTCGGCGTCGAGAAAGTGCCGCCGATCGTCACGCGCGGCGTCGTGCTCGACATGACCGCCTACTACGGCAAGCCGATCGTGCCGGGCGGCACCGAATTCACGGTCGCCGACATCCAGGCCGTGCTGAAGAAGCAGAGGCTGACGCTGCGCAAGGGCGACGTCGTGCTGTTCAACACCGGCTGGCTCCAGCTGATCGGCAAGGACGACAAGCAGTTCCTCGACGTCGAGCCCGGCATCGGCATGGAAGCCGCGCAGTGGCTGGCCGACCAGGGGATCGTCGCGTTCGGCGGCGACACGTGGGCGTCGGAGGTCTATCCGAATCCGCATACGCAGGACGAATTCCCGGTCAACCAGTACATGCTCGCGAAGCGCGGCATCTACAACCTGGAACTGATCGACAGCCGTGCGCTGGTGCGCGACAAGGCATGGGAATTCCTGTTCGTGCTCGGCCAGCCGCTGTACGTCGGCTCCACGCAGGTCAATATCAACCCGGTCGCGATCCGCTGATCGCGCGCCTGCCCTGCGGCAATCGCGGCGACTATCGCCGCGATTGTCATTTCCGCATTGCAGCCTGTGCGATCGGCGTCTAACGTTGACGGGATCGACGCCGTACGGCCGTCACCCGACCTGAAAGGACGCCCCGTCATGCCAAGCCGCTCCCCGACACGCGACATGCTGCTGGCCCTTGCGGCCAGTCTTTCCCTGGCGGCTTTCACCGCGCCCGCCCACGCCGACGAGGCCGCCGGCCTCGCGCCGCCGGCGCCGGCCACGCCGGTGCTGACGACTACCGCGACCGGCGTGCAGATCTATG
This sequence comes from Burkholderia sp. KCJ3K979, assembly GCF_016759955.1. Classification (NCBI taxonomy): domain Bacteria; kingdom Pseudomonadati; phylum Pseudomonadota; class Betaproteobacteria; order Burkholderiales; family Burkholderiaceae; genus Burkholderia; species Burkholderia sp. KCJ3K979. The sequence continues at coordinate 17,338 of NZ_JACFYV010000005.1, read as the reverse complement.
CGTGCGAATACGATGCCGACCACCGGCTCGCGTGGGCCTTCAAGCGCCCGGAGGCGATGCTGTTCGATGAAAGCGGCACGCTCGTCGTGCGGCACGGGGCGGGGCCGTCGTGGGAAGCGCTCGACGGCAGCCGCATTACCGGCAAGAAGCTCGCGGAAGTGCCGAGCGCAAACGCGGCCAGCGTTCCGCAACTGCTGCTCGCGGCGACGCCGGCCGCAACCGGCACGCTCGCCGGCGTGCGCTTCGTGCAGCGGCTCGACACCGCGGGCGGCACGCCGCCGGCCGCGACGTGTACGACCGAGCATGCGGTCGGCCGCTTTCCGTACTTCGCGCGCTACGTGTTCCTGAAGTGATGCGCACGGCGTCGCAAGCGACGGGCGTCATCCCGTCGCCTTTCGTCATGCGTCGATTTAATCAGCCATCCTATATTTTATGCGGGGAAGCGTGAAATCACCGGCACCCTCGTTCCGTCTGGTCAGCGCGTCCGCATCGACAATTCGACGTCGCCGCCGAACGGCACCGACAGATAGCCGTTTTCCGGCGCACGCACGTAAGCAAGGTAGTCGGGGCTGTATTCCGCGTTGTCGGCCACGACGAACGCGCCCGCCCTGAGCCGCGGCTCGACCCGCGCGAGAATCTCCGGATACAGCGCCTTCGCTCCGTCGAGCAGCAGCAGATCGACCGCATCCGGCAGATCGTGAGCCAGCGTACGCAGCGCATCGCCTTCGCGGATCTCCACGAGATCGGCCAATCCGGCCGCCGTCAGGTTCGCCCGTGCGCGCACGACCTTCGACGGCTCGAACTCGCTCGTGATCAGCCGCCCGCCGCCGTTGTCGCGCAGCGCGGCCGCGAGATGCAGCGTCGAAATGCCGAACGACGTGCCGAATTCGACGATTGCCTTCGCGCCGCCACTGCGCGCGAGCATGTATAGCAGCATGCCCGTCTCGCGCGACACGGGAAGCGGGTAATCCTTCAGACGCGCATACAGATCGGCGTAGTCCGTCTTGCTGCGCATCAGCCGCGCTTGCTCGTCGCGCGACACGTTGGCGAAGGCCGGGCTCGTCGCGGGCAACGACGCGTCGGCTTCGTCGAACAGGCGCGCCAGCAGCGAAGCCAGCGGGTCGAGCATCAGGGTGGTCATGCGATATCTCCGGTAGCAGTTGAGTGCGTCAGTGCACCCGACTAGAATATGACGAACCATTCAGGTTTTACTATTCGCATTGGCAAACCGCTCATGACCGACCGCCGAAACGCCCCGATCGCCACGCGCAAGCAGCCTCGGCAGGCGCGCTCGACCCGCCTCGTCGAGGACGTCCTGCAGGCGGCTATTCAGGTTTTGGCGAGTGAAGGCGCGCAGCGCTTCACGATGGCGCGCGTGGCCGAGCGGGCCGGCGTGAGCGTCGGCTCGCTGTACCAGTACTTCCCGAACAAGGCGTCCGTGCTGTTCCGGCTCCAGCACGACGAGTGGCGGCAGACGCACGACATGCTGTGCGCAATCCTGCAGGACACGCGGAAGACACCGCCCGAGCGGCTGCGCACCGCCGTCCACGCGTTCATCCGTTCGGAATGCGACGAGGCGCCGATGCGCATCGCCCTCGACGATGCGGCCCCGCTCTATCGCGACGCCCCCGAGGCGCAGGACGTGAAGGCCGAGGGCAACCGGGCGTTCAGCGCGTTCATGCGCGAAGCGCTGCCCGACGTGTCCGACGCCACGCATGCGCTCGCGTGCGAACTGATCCTGACGACGCTCACCACGGGCGGCAAGGCATTCTCCGAAACGGCGCGCACGCCGACGGAAATCGACGCCTATTCGGCCGCGATGGCCGACATGTTCTGCGCGTATCTCGCGCATCTCGTGCACGATTGAGGCCCGCGCCGACACGGAAACCGCGCACGCGTGCCAGCCGTATCGTCCGGATGCAGGTTGTGCGCGGCGATGAATCCCGTCACCCGCCCCGGTTCGCACCGGCTTCCCGGCCCCATTCCGAAAGCAATTCGTAAAATTCAGTGCCTTGCCTGCTTGCGCGCTGCCCGCCGACCCTGCATTCAAATAGTCGCCTTAACGGATTCGAACTAGGCGTATACACGCGGGCCGGCGCGACGGAGCCCCGTCGCACGCCGATATAAGCGCTGCGACATGCGCTGCATGCTCTTCCCCCGATGGGACGTGATGGGCGGCTCGCCTAACCTTCGCTACGGCAAAGCACACGTGACGGGGTCGACCACACCACGCGTCGTCCGACGCGACACCCTCGCGATCGTTTCGACTCGCCCGTAACGACACACACCACGCGTCATGCGTCCCCACGACGTTGCCGATCAATCCAACCAGATACGAGACACCCTGACGACGGTTCGCGACGAGCCGTTTCAGCATGCTGATAAAGGAGCAAGCTCATGAGTGATACCCCGGTGCAGCCGACGGTCGGCGTCGGCGCGGAAGAACCCGGCCTGGGCGCCAACGGCGCCATCGACCGGTACTTCGGCATTTCGTCGCGCGGCAGCACGCAGCGCCGCGAGATCATTGCCGGCGTGACCACCTTCCTCGCGATGGTCTATTCCGTGTTCGTCGTGCCCGGCATGTTCGGCAAGGCCGGCTTCGACACGAGCGCGGTATTCGTCGCGGTGTGTCTCACCACCGCGTTCGGCTCGCTGCTGATGGGCCTGTGGGCGAAGCTGCCGATCGCGATCGGCTGCGCGATCTCGCTGACCGCGTTCACCGCGTTCGGGCTCGTGCTCGGCAAGGGACTGCCTCCGACGGTCGCGCTCGGCGCCGTGTTCCTGATGGGGCTCGTGTTCACCGGCATCTCGGTCACCGGCGTGCGTTCGTGGATCCTGCGCAACCTGCCCGCGGGCGTCGCGCACGGCACCGGGATCGGCATCGGCCTGTTCCTGCTGCTGATCGCGTCGAACGACGTGGGCCTCGTGATCAAGAACCCGGGCGCCGGCCTGCCGGTCTCGCTCGGCCAGATCACCGCGTTCCCGGTCATCATGTCGGTCGTCGGCCTCGCCGCGATCTTCGGCCTCGAAAAGCGTCGCGTGCCGGGCGGCATCCTGCTCGTCGTGATCGCGATCTCGGTGTTCGGCCTGATCTTCGACCCGGGCGTGAAGTACCGCGGCATCTTCGCGCTGCCTTCGCTCAGCGCACCGGGCCACGCATCGCTGATCGGCGCGATGGACCTCAAGGGCGCGCTGTCGATGGCCGTGCTGCCGAGCGTGCTCGCGCTGGTGATGACCGCCGTGTTCGACGCGACCGGTACGATCCGCGCGGTCGCGGGCCAGGCCGGCCAGCTCGACGGGAACGGCCGCATCATCAACGGCGGCCGTGCGCTGACCTCCGATTCGATCAGCTCGATCTTCTCCGGCTTCCTCGGCGGCGCGCCGGCGGCGGCCTACATCGAGTCGAGCGTCGGCGTGGCCGCCGGCGCGAAGACCGGCCTCGCGGCGGCCGTGGTCGGCCTGCTGTTTCTCGTCGTGATGTTCTTCTCGCCGCTCGCGGGCCTCGTGCCGTCGTACGCCACCGCACCGGCGCTGATGTACGTCGGCCTGCTGATGCTCGGCAGCGTGAGCAAGCTGCACATGGACGACATGGTCGACGCGATGTCGGGCCTCGTGTGCGCGGTGTTCATCGTGCTGACCGCGAACATCGTGACGGGCATCATGCTCGGCTTCTCGACGCTCGTGATCGGCCGCGTCGCCAGCGGCGAATTCCGCAAGCTCAACGTCGGCACCGTGCTCATCGCGGCCGTGCTCGTCACGTTCTATCTCGGCGGCTGGGCCATCTGAGCCCGAGACATGCGCGACGTCGCCGGCAGAAGGACGGCGCGCATCGGGACGACATCGTCTCCTCCACCATCATCGTTGATGGTCTCCAGCCTGGGAACGCGAGTTTCCAGGCTTTTTTTATCGACGAGACGCGACGCGACGCGCGCAAACGGCGCGACACCCGTTCGCGCCCGGTGCTACGATCGCGTTTTGCCTTCAGGAGTCGCGATGAACACACTCGGCATCGTCTCCGAATCGAACACCCGGGCCTCGGCGCGCAAGCCGCCGTTCATTCCGTCGTTCGGCTTCCACGAAGTGCACGAATCGCAGCCGATCGGCGCGCCGCCCGCGCGCATCATCGACGTCGTCGCGTCGCTCGACATGCGCGCCGATCCGGTCATCGACACGCTGCTGACGGTGCGTGAATTCCCGGCGGCCATCGCCGGAGCGCTACGCCACGCGCCGGCCCGCCCCGAACGCGCGCGCTTCGGCTTCGACACCTTCACGCCGCTCCATCGAGACGACACGTCGCTGTCGCTCGGGCTCGTCGGCCGCTTCTGGCGCCCGACGCCCGACGTGCGTCCCCTCGCGGACGCCGACGCCTTCGTCCGGCACGACGACCCGCGCGATGCGAAGCTGGTACTGCGGTTCGAGGTGGTCGGGCTCGCGTCGGGCGCGCACATCCTGCGCACCGAAACCTTCGTCCATTGCCCGAGCGCGCGCACGCGCGCGCTGTTCACGCCGTACTGGCTCGCGATCCGGCTTGGGAGCGGCTGGATTCGGCGTCGTACGCTGGCGGCAGTGGAAATCGCGCTGGCGTGATTCGCGCCATCAGAACGGCTTGATCACGGCCAGCCCGACGACGAGCGCCATCGCGACGATCACCACGCCGGCCGCCTGCCCGAGCCACGGCGCCGGTACGACGACGAGGTCGTCGCGCTCCATGCGCCGCAGCGTGCCGGCCAGGACCCCGTGCAGCACCGACAGCGCGACGACAAGCACAAGCTTCACCGACAGCCACGCGGCGCCGAACCAGTGACCGCTCAGCGCGAGCGCGATGCCGGCGATCCAGACGATCGCGAGCGCGGGCGCCGTCACCGTGCGATCCCAGCGCCGCACCGCGCGATGCACGGCGAGATTCGCAATACGCACCGCGACGGACGACAACAACAGCCCGCCGACGAACGTGACGATGGCGGCCAGATGCACGGCCTTCAGCATCAGGTAGATCATCGCGCGTGCCGCCTGCGCGCGATCCAGCCGGCGCTCGCCAGCCCCGCGAACGGCACGACGGCCGACAGCACCAGCCGCGCGACCTCGGCCTTGCTCCACAGCCCGCTCGACGCGGTGCCGACCACCGCCCACACGTACATCGCGAACGCGATGCCGTGAACCGGGCCCATGATCGATACCGCCACCGGATAGCCGGCCAGATGCTTGAGCGGCACGGCCACGCACACCAGCACGACGAGCGTGGTCGCCTCCAGCAGCGACAGGTATTGCAGGTTCCGCAACGCGTTGCGATCGTCTTGTTTCATCGGCAGGCCTCCAGGTGGTCCGCCGCGATTGTCGCGTGTGGCGCCGGGTCGAGCCATTGGCTAGAATGACATCTTTCAACGGATTCTGGCCACGGCCGCGAATACCATGCACACGGTCGCCGTTCTCGCGTTGCCCGATGTCGTGCCGTTCGATCTGGGCGTCGCCTGCGATACGTTCGCGCGCGTGCGGGCGCCGAATGTCGAGCCGGCGTACCGCGTGCGCGTGTGCAGCGAGCAGCCGCGCGTCGGCGGCGACCTGTTCGAGCTGCGCCCGCCGTTCCGCCTCGATGCGCTGGCCGACACCGACACGATCATGGTCCCCGGCACGTCGGTGCCGCTCGCGCCCACGTCGCGCCGCGTGCTCGACGCGCTGCGCGCGGCGGCCGCGCGCGGATGCCGGATCGCATCGATCTGCAGCGGCGCGTTCGTGCTCGCGGAAGCCGGGCTGCTCGACGGCCTGCGCGCGACGACGCACTGGCTCGCGGCCGCCGAACTCGCGCGCCGCCATCCGAACGTCGACGTCGATCCGAACGTGCTGTTCGTCGACAACGGCCAGATCCTGACTTCGGCCGGCGCGGCGGCCGGCCTCGATCTGTGCCTGCACATGATCCAGGCCGACTATGGCGCGGCGGTCGCCGTCGACGCCGCCCGCAGCGCGGTGGCGCCGCGCGTGCGCGAAGGCGGGCAGGCGCAGTTCATCGCGCCCGAATGGCCGGCCGGCGGCGACGGGCTGCACGACCTGATGGACTGGCTGCACGCGAACCTGCGCCAGCCGCTGACGCTCGACACGATCGCGCGCAAGGCGTCGACGAGCGTGCGCACGCTGACGCGGCGCTTCCAGGAGCAGACGGGCACGTCGCCCGGGCAATGGCTGCAGACCGCGCGCGTGCGGCATGCGCAGCAGTTGCTGGAGGTGACCGAGCTGTCGATCGAACACGTGGCGACGGAAGCCGGGTTCGGTTCGGTCACCGCGTTTCGCGAACGCTTCGCGCGTATCGTCGGCACGTCGCCGCAGCGCTATCGGCAGGCATTCCGCGCGCGCGCCGATGCGTGACCTTCAGCGGGCTCGGCCCCCGAACCCACCGCTCCCGCTCGCGCCAACCGGACCCGACCGATGACCCGCATCCGCAATCCCCTGAACATCGCGCAGCTCCAGGCATTCGTCTCCGCCGCGCACCTGAAGAGCCTGCGCGCCGCCGCGCGCGAGCTCGGTGTCACGCAGCCGGCAATCACGCACACGATCCGCGAGCTCGAAACGGCGCTCAACGCGGAGCTGCTCGTGCGCAGCGTGCGCGGCGTCGAGCTGACCGCCTGCGGCGCGGCGCTGCTGCCGCGCGCCGAGCAGTTGCTCGGCGACGTCCGCCGCACGGTCGAGGCCGTCGAGCAGGTGAAAGGCGAGATGTCGGGCCGCGTCGCGGTCGGCACGATGCCGTCGATCGCGCTGACCGCGTTGCCGCACGCGGTGACGGCGTTTCGCCGGTCGATGCCGAACGTCAGCCTGCATCTCGAGGAAATGACGGTGCCGGACGCGCTCGCGCAACTGCGCAACGGCACGCTCGACATCGCTGCGATGCACCATGTGCCCGCACTCGACCGCGATTTCACGCAATTGCCGCTGCTGTCGACCGAATTCACGATCGTGATGCGCGACGGTCATCCGCTCGCGCAGGCGCGCCGGTTAGAGGAATTGCTCGACGCCGAGTGGATCGTCACCGTCGGCGCCGAGCAGTTTCCGCACAGCGTGATGGTCGGGATGTTCGAGGCGCACGGGCTGCCGCTGCCGAAACGTCTGCTGCGCTCGCCGATGTCGTTCGCGGTGACGCTCGGGCTCGTCGCGCGCTCGGACGTGATCGGCTGCTTCACGCGCCCGCTCGCCGCGATGGTCGCGCCGCTCGGCATCCGCACGGCCGAACTCGACGAAAGCATGCCGCGCTTCGACTTGTCGATCATCGCGCGGCGCGACCTGCTGCCCACGCCCGCCGTGTCGCACTTCGTCACGTGCCTGCAGCGCGCGGTCAACGAAACGCTCGGCTGAATCGTTCCTGTGTGTGAAACGGCGGCGCATCCGACGCGCCGCCGCCGGGCCCGGTATCGGGGCTTGTCCTAGGCGCCCTGCCGGTATTTTGTCTTGATAATCTTGCGCACGTCGCGCGCCCCCATCGGGCGGGCGAAACGGACTGTCCGACGCGAAGCCGCGGCGGGCCGAAGGCTTACGGCGCGGCACAACCGCGCACCCATCGAACAAAACGAGGAGTCACCGAGTGAAAAAGATTCTTGCGGCTGTGACCGTGGCCCTGCTCGCCGTATCGGCCGGCAGCGCATACGCGAAGGACTGGTCGACCGTGCGGTTCGGCGTCGACGCAAGCTACCCGCCTTTCGAATCGAAAGGCGCCGACGGCAAGGTGGTCGGCTTCGACGTGGATCTCGGCAACGAGATCTGCCGCCGCATCAACGCGAAATGCGTGTGGATCGAAAACGACTTCGACGGGATGATCCCGGCGCTGAAGGCCCGCAAGTTCGACGGCGTGCTGTCGTCGATGTCGATGACGCCGGCACGCGCCGAGCAGATCGCGTTCTCGTCGAAGCTGTTCAACACGCCGACGCGCCTCGTCACGAAGAAGGGCGCCGGCCTGCAGCCGACGGCCGAATCGCTGAAGGGCAAGTCGGTCGGCGTCGAGCAGGGCACGATCCAGGAAACCTACGCGAAGGCGCACTGGGCGTCGAAGGGCGTGAACATCGTGCCTTACCAGAACCAGGACCAGGTCTACGCCGACCTGATCTCCGGCCGTCTGGACGGCGCGCTGCAGGACGCGGTGCAAGCCGAGATCGGCTTCCTGAAGACGCCGCGCGGCGCGAACTTCGACTTCGCCGGCAAGGACCTCGACGATCCGAAGACGCTCGGCAACGGCGCCGGCATCGGCCTGCGCAAGGAAGACACCGACCTGAAGGCGAAGATCGACGGCGCGATCGCCGGCATGCGCAAGGACGGCACGTACGACAAGCTCGCGAAGAAGTACTTCGATTTCGACGTCTACGGCAAGTAATCCGGCCGACCGACGCACGATTCGGCATGATGGAAACGGGCTCCGCAAGGAGCCCGTTTTTTTTGCGCGCGGCGCGGACGACGTTATTTTTTCCGCGCCAACCTGATGATTCTCAACGGAAAACTGCGTGCTCTGGCGCCGGTTTGATGGCGGCGAGGAAGGCAACGTACAATCGATCTTCCACGCACACGGATCATTCGCGGCTGCGCCGCACTCCCCTCATCATGCAAACGCAGACCCATCCGCTGATTTCCCCCGCCGTCGGTACCGAACGCCAGATCACCAGCTTCCACTACGGCCCGCGCGGCGGCAAGAAGGTCTACATCCAGTCGTCGCTGCACGCGGACGAGCTGCCCGGCATGCTGGTCGCCACGCTGCTGCGCCGCAAGATCGCCGCGCTCGAGACGGCCGGCAAGCTGCAAGGCGAAGTCGTCATCGTGCCGGTGCCCAACCCGATCGGCCTGTCGCAACACGTGTTCGGCGATCACCTCGGCCGCTTCGAGCTCGGCTCGATGCAGAACTTCAACCGCAATTTCTACGATCTCGCGGCGCTCGTGCTGCCGCGCGTCGAACACCACCTCACGAACGACGCGCAGCGCAATCTGGCCGTCGTACGCACCGCGATGCGCGAAGCGCTCGACGAACAGAAGCCGCGCACCGAACTCGACTCCCAACGCCTCGCGCTGCAGAAGCTGTCGTTCGACGCCGATATCGTGCTCGACCTGCACTGCGACAGCGATGCGGTGATGCACCTCTACACGAATCCCGATCTGTGGGCGGACGTCGAGCCGCTGGCGCGCTATCTCGATGCCAAGGCGTCGCTGCTCGCGCTGAATTCGGTCGGCAACCCGTTCGACGAAATCCACAGCTTCTGCTGGTCGGATCTGCGCAACCGCTTCGGCGACCGCTTCCCGATCCCGAACGGCGCGATTTCCGTCACGGTGGAACTGCGCAGCGAACGCGACGTGTCGTACGAGTTCGCCGAAAAGGATGCGCAGGCGATCGTCGAATACCTGACCGAGCGCGGCATCGTCGAAGGCACGCCGGCGCCGCTGCCGCCGCTCGCGCATCCGGCCACGCCGCTCGCGGGCACCGATCCGCTGGTCGCGCCGGTGTCGGGCGTGATCGTGTTCCGCACGCCGGTCGGCGCGATGATCGAGGCCGGCCAGGCCGTGGCCGACATCGTCGATCCGCTGACCGATCGCGTCGTCACGCTGAAGAGCAGCGTGTCGGGCGTACTGTATGCGCGCCAGGTCGTGCGCTTCGCGACGGCCGGCATGGAAGTCGCGCGCATCGCCGGCGCGACCGCGATCCGCACTGGGTCGCTGCTGTCGGCCTGAACCGGCGGGGCGCGGCCCGCACGCCGGGCCGCGGCGCGCATCGCACGTCATCGGCTGCATCAAACGAAATCGCCCGCTTACGCGGGCGATTTGCTTTCCGGAGCGCGCGTCGGCGGCCGATACCGCGCCGCCGGCCGCTGCCACGTGCGAAGAAAGTTCAGAACGCCGGCACGATCGCGCCGCCGAACTTCTGGTCGATGAACTTGCGCACGTCGTTCGATTCATAGGCCGCGACGAGCTTCTTCACCCACGGCTTGTCCTTGTCCTGCGCGCGCACCGCGATCAGGTTCGCGTACGGGCCGCGCAGATCCTCGATCGCGATCGCATCCTTCACCGGCGTGAGTCCGGCCTTCACCGCGTAATCGGTGTTGATCGACGCGGCGTCGACATCGGGCAGTGCGCGCGGCAACTGCGCGGAATCGAGCTCGACGATCTTGATCTTCTTCGGGTTCTCGGCGATGTCGAGCGGCGTCGCGTTCACGCCGTTCGCGCCGACGCCCGGCTTCAGCTTGATCACGCCGTATTTCTGCAGCAGCAGCAGCGCGCGGTTGCCGTTCGACGGATCGTTCTGGATCCCGACTTTCGCGCCGACCGGCAGATCCTTCAGCGACTTGATCTTCTTCGAATAGAAGCCCATCGGTGCCGTATAGGTCAGCCCGACGTTGACGATCTTGTAGCCGCGCTGCTTGATCTGGCTGTCGAGGAACGGCTGGTGCTGGAAGCCGTTCGCATCGAGGTCGCCCGCATCGAGCGCCGCGTTCGGCTGCACGTAGTCGTTGAATTCGATGACCTTGATCGCGAGGCCTTCGCGCGCGGCGACCTTCGTCACTTCGGTCCAGATTTGCGCGTCGGGGCCGCTCATCGTGCCGATCTTCAGCGTTTGGGAGTCGGCGTGCGCGCCGGGCGCGGCGAATGCCAGCGCGGCGGCGAGTGCGCCGAGGCCGGTCAGGATCGAACGTCGCATGTGGTGTCCTCTTGTCCCGTGTCAATTGTTGGAGGACGGATCGTGGCATAGGGCCCCGAACGCGATCAACCAAGCTTATTTCATGTGCATATTCCTGTTCGGAATCGAATCTCAGCCGAAATCGGTATAACCCCCGCTATACAACCCGGGCAGAATTTAGGGCCTGCTTGCATAGGGAACGTGCATGCGAATGCCTGAAATCGCTCGCGGGGCCAGGAGTGAGGAGCGCCGTTTGGCCGCGCCAAACAAGCGACGAACGACGCCGCCATGCGGGCGATTTCAGGCATTCCCGTGGATTGAATTTTTAGTTTGGGGTTGCCACGAGAACGGCCGCTCGCCGCGTTGCGCTCCTTGCGAATACGCGAGTATTCGCGGCGTCGCGGGCCTCGCGAGCGGCCGTTCTCGTAGCAACGCATGCACGTTCCCTATGCAAGCAGGCCCTAATGTCGCATCGGCACCACACATTCTTCATATGACAGTCGCTGTCATATTCATTACGTGGCCCGCCGATAAAGTTGCGCCGGTCCGTGAAAGCGCCCATAGAGAGCGCCGGAACCGCAACTGGACACGCCATTCATTCGCTCGGAGAATCCTTTGAACAAGAAACTGTTGACCATCGCCGCCCTGGCAGCAACGGCCGGCACGGCGCACGCACAAAGCAGCGTGACCCTGTACGGCGTCATCGATGCCGGTATCAGCTACGTGAACCACAGCAAGACCGCCAACGGCGGCACGGGCAAGCTGTTCAAGTACGACGACGGCGTGGCCCAGGGCAGCCGTTGGGGCCTGCGCGGCACCGAAGACCTCGGTGGCGGCCTGAAGGCGATCTTCGTGCTCGAAAACGGCTTCAACAGCGGCAACGGCACGATCGGCCAGGGTGGCGCGATCTTCGGTCGCCAGGCCTACGTCGGCCTGAGCCAGTCGCAATACGGCACGGTCACGTTCGGCCGCCAGTACTCGTTCTCGACCGACATCCTCGGTTCGAACTACTCGACGGGCGGCAACACGGTCGCGGGTAACTACGCGTACCACGTGAACGACATCGACCAGCTCACGTCGAGCCGCATCAACAACGCCGTGAAGTTCCAGAGCGCGAACTACTCGGGCTTCACGTTCGGCGCGTTGTACGGCTTCTCGAACTCGACCGACTTCGCTGGCGCACCGGCCACGACGACGGGTACGACGACGACCGCGGGCTCGTCGCGCGCATACAGCTTCGGCCTGAACTACGCGAACGGCCCGATCTCGGTCGGCGCGGCGTACACGGACATCCGTTACCCGAGCCAGTCGACGCCCGGCTTCTCGACGACGATCGCGAACCTGAGCACCGGCAACGTCCGCGACCTGCGCACGTACGGCGTGGGTGGCCGCTACGTCTGGGGCCCGGCAACGGCATGGCTGCTGTGGACGCGTACGCAGTTCTCGACCGTGTCGGGCGCGGGCGGCACGTTCTACAACGCGTATGAAGCAGGCGCGAAGTACGCGTTCACGCCGGCACTGTCGGGCGGTCTCGGCTACACGTACACGAACGCGACGCAGAACGGCAACTCGTGGCACTGGAACCAGGTCAACGGTATCGCCGACTACGCACTCAGCAAGCGTACGGACGTGTACGGCCTGGTCGTGTACCAGCAGGCTTCGGGCAAGGGCGTGCAAGCGCAGATCGGTTCGAGCACGAGCTACTTCAATACGTCGGGCACGGGTTCGAAGAACCAGATCGCCGCACGTATCGGTATCCGCCACAAGTTCTAAAGCATCCGCTTAACTGTCCGCGTCACGCGCGGATCACGACGGCAAGAAGCGCCCCGCTCCACGCGGGGCGCTTTTTTATAGGCTTTTAAGTTTCGCTTAATTCTGGGCTGAGAGGATGCTCTCACCCCCCCTGTTGGCCGCCTGAGCATCGGCGGCTTTTTTTTTAAACGCCGACGGCGCCGCCATCGATTGCCCACAAGACAGGATCGGAGGCCATGATGATCGAAGATACCGTTTTCAGCCATCTGCACGCGATTCTGACGTGCCAACACTCGCTGCCGGTCCAGAGCTGCCGCGTCTCGGTTGAAATGCAGCGCCCCTGGGGCCGCCCGTATCGCCTCGTCGAATGGACGATGCATCTCGACGCCCCCGCGCGGCGTCAGATCGTGCCGGCCGAATCGACCGACGAAGAGATCGCCGAGGTCGTCGCGTCGCACGTGCCCGGCCGCCTTTACGGCGACGGCCGGCTGCAGTTCTGAACGCGTTTCCGCTCCCCCGCTTCCCGTCTGTCGGCCACGCCGCACGCATCGTGCGGCAGTCGGTCTCGTTTGACGCGGCAACGAAACCTGCTACGCTGCGCGTTTTCGTCCACGCAACACACGATGGAAAACGCATTCAACGAACGTGGCGTCATGGTCACGCGCAACGGCCTGTCGGCCGCCGGGCAGGTATTCGCGCTGCGTGACATCCGCCACGTCGACGTCGTCAAGATTCCGAAGAACCGTCTCGTGCCGTCGCTGATCTCGCTGATCGGCGCGGCCATTGCCGTCGCCGGCGGCATCGGCGCATCGAGCGCCGCGCTGGTGGTCGGCGTGATGCTCGTCGTCGTCGGCTATCTTGCGTGGGCCACGCAGGACATCACGTACCGGCTGATGGTCGAGATGCCCGACGGCAAGCGCGAAGCGCTGTCGAGCGTCGACGCCGAATTCGTCGAACGCGTCGCGCAAGTCGTGCGCGATGCGCAGTCCGCCACCGCGGCCGGCTGATTTTCCTTCGCATGCGTGCCCGCGCCGGTTCGCGCGGGCCGCACACATTCGCGGCGAATATCGGCTCGCGCGGCGTTCGCGTCGCACCGCATACCGCCCGCCGCCCCGCACGCACCTCGCCTCCACGGGGGACGCCGACCGCCTAGTATGGAAAGAGCGGCTCGCCGCCGCATCGTCCGAGGAGGCCAGCATGAACGCTCAATCGCTGTCCGGCATGCTTCGCGCACAGGAACTGCTGATCGTGTCGATGATCCGCGCGCTTCCCCCCGACACGCGCCGTGCGCTCGTCGAGCTCTACACCGAACAGATCGCGTTCGCCGAACAGGCCGGGATCGAGAGCCATGGCGATCGCGCCACGCACGATGCGTTCATCGCGCATGCGCGCAACCTGCTGATCCGCATCGAAGCGCTGGCCTGAGTTTCTCGAAGCGTTTCCCCACGGCTCGCCCGAGCCGCGCAGGCGAGCGCTCACTCGCACGAGCCGTTTTGCTTCCTTGTGTTGATAATGATTCTCATTTACACTGGTAAAGTTGTCAGTTGCCTTTCAAATCGCCGTTTGCCGCATGCCGCGCGCAAACGGGCCAGCCAGGTGAACGCGTCACCCAGCCAGCCTTCGGGCTTGTTATCGTCAATGGGAGACCACCTGTGCATTGCTATACGCTGGCGCGGCGGCCGATCTGTGCCGCGCTGTTCGGCGCGTTCGGCCTGTCCGCCGCCCCGGCTCACGCCGATTCGTCGCCGCAAGGCGCCACCCCGCCTTCCGCCGTCCTGACCACCGCATCCGCGCGCGGCGAGGCGGCGCTGCTCGATCCCGTCACCGTCACGGCCACCCGCACCGCCACCGCGGCGAGCCGCACGGCGGCGTCCGTATCGGTGATCACCGACGAGGATCTCGAAGAGCAGCAGGCCACCAACATCAAGGACGCGCTGCGCTACGAGCCGGGCATCACGGTACGCCGCACCGCGTACCGGCCCGGCAGCGCCGCGCTCGGCGGCGGCCGCGACGGCGATTCGAGCATCAACATCCGCGGCCTCGAAGGCAATCGCGTGCTGCTGATGGAAGACGGCATCCGCCTGCCGAACGCGTTCTCGTTCGGGCCGCTCGAAGCGGGCCGCGGCGACTACGCCGATCTCGACACGCTCAAGCGCATCGAGATCCTGCGCGGGCCGGCGTCGGCGCTGTACGGCAGTGACGGCCTGACCGGCGCGGTGAACTTCATCACGAAGGACCCGCGCGACCTGCTGTCGATCTACCACAAGCCTTACTACTTCTCGTTCCGGCCGAGCTACGACTCGACCGACCGCAGCATCGGCGCGACCGTATCGGCCGCGGGCGGCAACGATCGCATCCAGGGGATGATCATCGCCGACGGCCGGCGCGGCCACGAGGTCGACACGCGCGGCGACAACAACTCGGCGAGCACGCTGCGCACGACGTCGAATCCGCAGAACGTGTATTCGGAATCGCTGCTCGGCAAGCTCGTGCTGACGCCGACCACGCGCGACACGATCAAGTTCACCGCCGAAACGGTGCAGCGGCGCGTGAGCACCGACGTGCTGTCGGCGATCAATGCGCCGGCCACGCTCGGCCTCACGACCCACGACCGGCTCGAGCGCAACCGCTTCAGCGTTGACTACGACTTTCGCGACGACGCGTTCCGCTGGTTCCAGACCGGGCACGTGCAGTTCTACTACCAGGACGCGAAGCAGGACCAGTACGCGTTCGAGACGCGCGGCAGGCTACCCTCGCGTTCGCGCGACAACCAGTACAAGGAACGCACGTTCGGCGGCGCCGCGTTCGCCGAAAGCGGCTTCGCGACCGGCCCGCTCGCGCACAAGCTGCTCTACGGCGTCGACGGCAGCCTGTCGCGCGTGACGAACCTGCGCGACGGCACGGTGCCGGGCGTCGGCGAAGCGTTCCCGAACAAGGCGTTTCCCGACACCGACTACACGCTGTTCGGCGCGTTCGTGCAGGACCAGATCGGCTACGGCCGCCTGCTCGTCACGCCGGGCCTGCGCTTCGACACGTACCGGCTGAGCCCGACCGGAAACGATCCGCTGTTCACCGGCAAGGCCGTGTCGACGAGCGCGAACGAGCTGTCGCCGCGCGTCGCCGTGCTCTACGAGATCACTCCCGCGGTCATTCCGTACGTGCAGTATGCGCACGGCTTCCGCGCGCCGACGCCCGACCAGGTGAACAGCAGCTTCTCGAACCCGGTGTACGGCTACACGTCGATCGGCAATCCGAACCTGAAGCCCGAAACCAGCGACACGTTCGAAGCCGGCCTGCGCGGCAAGGCCGGCACCGGCTACGGCGCCGTGCGCTACAGCGCGGCCGCCTTCACCGGCCGCTACCGCAACTTCATCTCGCGCACGACGATCGCCGGCAGCGGCCGGCCGGTCGACCCGTTCGTGTTCCAGTACGTGAACTTCGCCGACGCGCGCATCCACGGCCTCGAAGGCCGCGCCGAATGGGTGATGCCGAACGGCATCACGCTGAAGACGGCGATGGCGTTCACGAAGGGCTCGACGCAGAACGACGGCGCGGCGAGCCAGCCGCTCAATACCGTGAACCCGTTCTCGGCCGTGTTCGGCGTGCGGTACGAGCCGACCGAACGCTGGTTCGTGCAGACCGACCTGCTGTTCCAGGCCGCCAAACGCGACAAGGACGTCGACAAGTCCGACTGTTCGAACAAGGCGTGCTTTACGCCGCCGTCGTCGTTCGTCGTCGACCTGCGCGGCGGCTATCGCTTCAACAAGCACGTGAGCGCGACGATCGGCATTCGCAACCTGTTCGACCGCAAGTACTGGAACTGGTCGGACGTGCGCGGCATCGCGGCCGATTCGCAGGTGCTCGACGCATATTCGTCGCCCGGCCGCACGGTCGCCGTCAGCATGAAAGTGGATTTCTGATGCGCGTTGCCCGCGCGCCCACCCCAACCGTTACTCGAAGGAGTCCGACATGATGCAATCCGCCCTTCCCGGTCAATCCGCCACGCCGGCCCGCGCGGCCGCCGCGCTGCGCGACGCGTTCATCAAGCTCAAGACCGAGCGCCAGTTGCGCAACCGCGACGTCGCGCAGGCGCTCGGCGTCAGCGAAGGCGAGGCGCTCGCCGCGTTCGTCGGCGAGCACGTCGTGCGGCTCGACGCGCGCTTTCCGGCGATGTTCGAGGAAATGCCGCGCCTCGGCCGCGTGATGGCGCTGACGCGCAACGACACGGCCGTCCACGAAAAGGATGGCGAGTACGCGCAGATGAGCCACGACGGCCCGATCGGCCTCGCGCTCGGCGACATCGACCTGCGCATCTTCTATCGTCACTGGGTGTCGGCGTTCGCGGTGCGCGACGAGACCGCGCACGGCCCGCTGAAGAGCCTGCAGTTCTTCGATGCGCAGGGTCACGCGATCCACAAGGTCTACCTGCGCGCGCACAGCGATCATGCCGCGTACGACGCGTTCGTCGAACGCTGGCGCGCGCCGTCGCAGGAGCCGGGCCTCGAGGTCGTGCCCGCCGCCCCGAAAACGCCGGAGCGCGCCGACACCGAAATCGACGTCGCGGGCTTTCGTGCCGCGTGGGACGCGATGACCGACACGCACCAGTTCTTCGGCATCACGCAACGTTTCGGCGTGAGCCGCATGCAGGCGCTGCGCCTCGCCGATCCGCACTACGCGTATCCGGTCGAAACCGCGCATGCGTTGCGCCACGTGCTCGAACAGGCGGCGAAGAGCGGCCAGCCGATCATGGTGTTCGTCGGCAACGCGGGGATGATCCAGATCCATACGGGCCCCGTCGCGAACGTGCGCGAGGTCGGCGCATGGATCAACGTGCTCGATCCGGGCTTCAACCTGCATGTGCGCGAAGACCTGATCGCCGCCGCCTGGGTCGTGAAGAAGCCGACGAGCGACGGCATCGTCACGTCGCTCGAACTGTTCGACCGGCAGGGCGACCAT